>JAKITZ010000211.1 GCA_021647805.1 Robiginitomaculum sp. | reverse complement strand
CGCATTTGGCCTTGTTATGTCGGTAATGGACGCATCGGTTAACCCGGGCGATGATTTTTATCGCTATGTGAACGGTAAATGGCTGGATAGCTTTGAGATACCGGCTGACAGAACCAGTTATGGCTCATTCACTGTGCTTAGTGATCGTTCCGAAACACAAGTTCGAGCGATTATTCAAGATGCTGCCAAGGCTGATGCTGCTCCGGGATCAACGAAACAAAAAATCGGTGATCTTTATGCCAGCTTTATGGATCAAGAAGGCCTTAATGCCAAAGGGTTATCCGGTTTGCAGGATGACCTTGACCTGATTGCCGCTGCTGCCACACATGATGATATTGTCCGGCAAATGGCGCGTCGTGATGTGGCGGGCAATGGATTGTTCGGTGGTTTTGTAAGCCTAGACAGTAAAAACCCAACAGCTTACACATATTATATGTCGCATGCTGGTCTTGGCCTGCCGAACCGTGATTACTATTTAGACGAAGATGAGCGCTCTGTATCATTGCGCGAGGGTTACCAAGCTCATATTACCAACATGCTTACCTTGGCAAACATTGATGATGCGACAGCAAAGGCAGCAGCAATTTTCGCATTGGAAACCAAAATAGCAAAAGCTCATTGGGATAAGCTAGACCGGCGCAATCGTGATCTGACTTATAATAAAATGACCATGGACGAATTGAAAGCATTCGCGCCCGGTTATCCTTGGGCCGTAGACATGAAAGTTGCCGGTATTGCGCAGTCCGAAGTTGTGGTGCGAGAAAATACCGCATTTCCGGTACTGGCTAAACTGTTTGCTGAAACCTCGGTTGCTGACTGGCAAGCCTATTTGACGTTTCATTTATTGTCATCAAACTCGGCTAATTTACCGGCGGTATTTGACGAGGAAAACTTCGCATTCTTCGGCAAGCAACTCAGCGGCCAGCAAGAAATGCGTGATCGCTGGAAACGGGCGGTGGCAGTAGTGAACCACTCTTTAGGTGAAGCCGTTGGCCAAGTTTATGTCGAGAGGCATTTCCCGCCAGCCAGCAAAAAACAAATGGACGAATTGGTGGCAAACTTGCGAATAGCGGTTGGCCAACGCATTGATGGTTTAACTTGGATGTCTGACGACACCAAAGTTGAAGCGCATGCTAAACTTGCGGCCTTTACTCCTAAAATTGGTTATCCGGATCGTTGGAAAGACTATTCCGCGATGAGCATTGATCGTGATGATTTGCTGGCAAATACTAAGGCAGCAAGAGTTTGGCAGTGGAATGATCAACTATCCAACCTTGGCCAGCCTATTGACAAGTCTGCATGGTTTATGAACCCACAGCGAGTAAATGCCTATTATTCGCCCACTAGAAATGAAATTGTGTTTCCAGCGGCGATTTTACAAGCTCCATTTTTTGACCCGGCAGCAGATCCAGCAATTAACTATGGCGGTATTGGCGCGGTAATTGGCCATGAAATTGGTCACGGGTTTGACGATCAAGGCTCAAAATCCGATGGCACTGGAAAGCTACGCAATTGGTGGACTGATGGGGACAAAGCGGCATTCGAAGCCAGAACTGGCGACCTTGGCGATCAATACAGCCAGTTCTCGCCAATAGAAGGCCATTATGTAAATGGTAAGTTCACCATGGGTGAAAATATTGGCGACCTTGGCGGGCTAACTTTTGCTTTGAACGCTTATCGTATTTCCTTGAACGGACAGCCATCACCGGTACTTCACGGTCTTACCGGCGAGCAACGCCTGTTTATGGCGTGGGCGCAAGTTTGGCGGGCTAAATATCGTGACGAGAACATGATCAACCGGTTAAAAGGCGCACCGCATTCGCCGCCGGAATTTCGTACAAATGGCGTAGTTCGCAACATTGATGCTTGGTATGAAGCCTTTGACGTAAAAGAGGGCGATGCCATGTATCTACCACCAGAAAAAAGAGTTCGTATCTGGTAATTTAAGGATTGATTTTTCGCAAAACTTTAGGCTCGTACATGCTCTTGCTAGGCCGAGCCTAGAACTTCCTTTGTTGAATATACTATAATCGTATATCGTCATGCTGGATCAAAACTCGAAATCTGTCTTATTGAGCAGCAAAGTCTTCTCTTAGGCAGGCTTAAACCTATTCTGTTTTATATGAAGAAGGACAATATGTTGAATTCGACAACCCTTCGCCAAAGACACCTTAATTGGGTTATTGTATTTATCGGTGCATTATTGTTAGCCGGATGCGTAGGCAGCCCAGTGGCAAGTTATAAAACTAAGACGCAAAAATTTAGTTAGGGCGAAATGTATGTTTGGATGTCGAGAGTATCGGGCAGTAGACACGATGATACCGAGGGCTCCGGTTATCTCCTTTTAAACTTCTCTTTTAAGAAAAACGTCATGGAGAAAGGGTGCGCCCTTACCGTTAAACGAGTTTACCTAAAAGACCCTGATACCGGCGTTGTTCTTATAGATGGCATCGCTTCTTTTTCTGACTCAAAGCCTATGGTGGCCGAAATTGGAGAATATAATAACCGTCAATTATCCCTTTTTAAGTTTCCATTTGAATATCAACAGTCCGGTTTTCCTTATGATTTGACTCTGGATATGGATTTCAATTGCAGGGATAAAGAAACATCGGACACGTTTTCTAAGCAGATTAATTTTCTTATGGTGCAACCTGTTGCCTGGGAGCAGTAGCCAGTCAGTACTGGTTTTTATAATTACGTATCATTTTTATGGTAATTTTAAACTGGAAACAAATATCTACAAGCTATCTAGCTTTCGGTTCATATTGAAACGGAAATTAACTCTAAAAGGTTTGAAATTCTGTTCATTCTGCTCGGTTGATTTTTCGTAATATTCCGCTACCAAAGGCAGATAGCTGGTCTTTTTTGGCCGGATGGCAGGCGGCAATGTAGTCCAACGATCCGACAAGTTTGCCCGGGAGCTTGCCAAGTTTTCCCAACGGCAAACCAGCCATTGTATCGCAAACTTTGAATATGGCTTTGCGCCTTTTGGCCGCAGCACCATTTCCTAGCAGACAGCCACTGCCTAGCTCAGCAAAAGCGTTGGCATAATATTTCTTGTAATGATCATGGCCTGTGCCAATATCTATTTGTTTGATGCCTAATTCCGGTGCTTGTTCGATAATCCCGTGTAACAATAACAATCCCGGCGAATTGCGGCCATACTCATCTGCATAGGCGGCTATCCACGAATGATAGACACCTTCTGCTAAAAGCCCGAGTTCGGCTGCTGCCCATTTACCGCCGATCTTATAGCCGGACAGCACAGCCCGAAAGTCAGGGTTTTTCGAGGCATAAGCATTTTCCAGTAAAGCGTCTATCCATGGCACATTAAGTACGTCTAGTTTCTTGGTGCGGGTGAATTGTTGGTGTTTCCAGTTGAACAAAGTTTCCAGAGCTTGCTGGTCTTTTATGTCGGTTACAACTTCACAATTTCCATGATCACGAATGTCAGCTCTGGCTCTTTGGCGCATTTTCTTGAAATACTTGCGGTATTGTTTTTGCTGCTCGGCAAAATAATGCTCCGGCCCTTTTGATAAATCCAGCAAATACGAGCTTTCACTATGGGTTTGATGCTCGTTCATTTGCCCATTTGGATCAACCAGAGCAGAAAACGGCATTACGCCAATGCCAGCTTCTTTTAAGATTTCGGGGAAACTAGCAGAGAATCCGGCTTCAAAAACTAAGCCTTGATAATCTGAAACCGGAGCTGCAATCGGTCTGGCTAATCCGCCATCAAGTCGATGAAAAGCAAACCAGCTACGGTTTCCTAAATGGTCATCAGTAATAAGTATTCGTACATCAAGCCGTCGGCGGGCAGTAAGAACCGCAAATTCTGGGTGCAAAAAAGGACTGTTAAGGGCAGGGTTTTGTCGTTGCGCGGCGATCCATCGCTTAAGGTCATTTTCGCTAAGCTCGTTTGGCTCGCAAATGCAAAGCTTGCCTAACATCACTTATGTCCCCGCATTGTTATTATTATTCAGACCTCGGGAGGTAATATACGCCAAAGGAACTTAAATTTTCTTACCATAGACACTGAAAATCAAGAGAGTAATTAACCTCTTATTAGTCTAGAGTTAGGATTTGATCGATCAAACCATCGCTTGCTTGTTCTATCATTTTGATTACTTGTAAAAAGCCATCTTCACCACCGTAATACGGATCTGGAATTTCCCGCATGGAATTTTCCGGTGCAAAATCCATAAATAATTGCGGACTGGTTCCTTGTCCGTTTCGCAAAGTTTCTAAGTCGGCCAAGTTTTGTCGA
>JAKITZ010000210.1 GCA_021647805.1 Robiginitomaculum sp. | reverse complement strand
TCCTGACCAAAACCACTCGTACTAGTTTGTGGCCAGCAGCTGTGGCTTTAGGTATCAAAACCGAAGGCTGGACAGCCAAAGAAGACGACCTAAAATTTTCAGTGCTGGCTATTGGCGCCGACGAAAAGCCGATAGCCGGACAACAAGTGGTGATAAAACTATACCAAGAAAAGAATTTATCGTGGCGCAAGCGCATGATCGGCGGTTATTATTCTTATGAAAATGAACTTCAAGTTAGTTTACTTGATGATAATTGCTCTGGCAAAACTGATCGCAATGGCCGGTTATACTGCAAACTAAAACCCGGCATTTCTGGCAATGTTTTGTTGCAGGCAATTGCCAGTGACAAAGACGGCAATAGCACCACAACTACCAAGTCCGTTTGGCTGGTTGGTGAGGACAGCTGGTGGTTTGATCAACAGCAAAGCGACCGTATGGACTTGCTAGTTGAAAGCGTTGATCTTGAGGGCGGTGACATGGCACGCATTCAAGTACGCAGTCCGTTTCGCTCGGCAACCGCCTTGGTAGCGATCCAGCGCGAAGGAGTAGTTGATACTTTCATCACCAATATTTCAGGGAGCAATCCGGTTATAGAAGTGCCGATCAAGGGTGAATATGCGCCAAATATTTATGTTTCGGTTATCGCAGTTCGCGGGCGAATTGGCGGGCTTCGTTCATGGCTTGCGGAAATGGCTCGTGAATATGATTTGCCGTGGTTGTCCCGTGACGGCGGCAAAGCTACCGGCCTGATCGATCTTAGCAAACCGGCATTTCGCATGGGTTTAGCTAACCTTAAAATCGGCCACAAAGCGTTTCAGCTAGATGTAAAAGTAACCACCGATCAGCAAACTTATGCCATTCGTGAAACCGCCAAGGTCAAAGTAAAAGTAACCGCCGCCAATGGTGAAAAACTAGCAGCCAATAGCGAAATAACCTTGGCAGTAGTTGATGTCGGGCTTTTGCAACTATCTGGCAATAAAAGCTGGAATGTATTGGGCAGCTTTATGCAGCCGAGACAATTACAGGTGTTCACCTCGACCGGTGCTATGCAAGTAATTGGCAAACGCCATTATGGCCGCAAAGCGGTGGCTCCCGGCGGCGGTGGTGCAGATGAGGTTGTAGTGACCGGCGCTCGCATAATGTCCATGTCCTCACCATCTGCTGCAAGTTCCAAACCACGCGAATTGTTCGATACCTTATTGCTTTGGAAGGGCACGGTAGAGCTCGACAATAATGGCATGGCAGAGATCGAAGTTCCGATCAATGACTCGCTAACCGCCTTTGAAGTGGTGGCGATTGCCAATGATGGGGTGAACAAATTTGGTACCGGAAAAGTAAAATTTACCGTAACTCAAGACATGCAACTGATCTCGGCACTACCGCCAGTGGTACGTGAAAATGATCTGTTTGATGCGACATTTACCGTACGCAATACCACCAACAAATCCAAATCGGTAACGGTTTCCGCCAGCAATAGTATTGGACGCACGCTGCAACCGATTAGCATTGATATACCTGCCGGTGAGGCCAGAGAGGCCAGATGGCAAGTGCTGGTTCCGTATGATCAAACAGAAGTACAATGGCAAATACAAGTTATCGAAAATGGCCAAGAACTACCTAGCGATAATATGATTGTTGCGCAAAAAATTGTTCCAGCAATTCCAGTAACCGTTCTGCAATCAACTATTGCCAGCTTAAAAACATCACAAAACTGGCCAGTGGCACAAGCAATAGACGCTTTTCCCGGACGAGGTGGCTTGGAAGTAAAACTGCAATCAAAACTTGGCACTGGATTAGACAGTGTCGAAGACTTCATGCGTAGCTATCCGTATACATGTTTCGAGCAACGTACCTCGGTGGCAGTAGCGTTAAATGATACCGATAAATGGCAGGTATTGATGGCGGCAGCTCCGGCATTTTTGGACGCAGATGGATTGTTGAAATACTTTGTCTCGGATAATTTGCGTGGCAGTGATGTTCTAACTGCTTATGTGCTTAAAATTGCCGATGAAGCCGGCTGGAAAATAGATCAGACATTAAGCGATTTAATGCTGAACGGTTTAACCGCTTTTGTTGAAGGCCGTCTTGATCGTCCAATGCCGGTCGGTGGCTCTAGTCTTACCTATCGCAAACTTTCGGCAATCAACGCCTTATCTCGCTATGACGTGGCTGATGCGCAGATGTTGGACACATTAGAAATTAATGCCAAATTATTACCAACTTCGGCACTGCTTGACTGGATTGATATTTTGGAGCGCCTGAACGGAATTGCCAATGTCGCGGCCAAAACCGATGATGCCTACAAACAATTACGGGTAAGACTTGATCTATCGGGAACTCGATTACGGTTCTCAACCGAACGCGATGATCGTTTATGGTGGCTGATGGAAACTATTGATGCCAATGCAGCAAGAACCCTAATGACCACGCAAATGCTTGATGAATGGCAAGACGATGCCCCGAAATTAACCTTGGGGTTATTGTCACGGCAAAAGTACGGTAGATGGAAAACCACCACAGCTAATGCTTGGGGCATGTTGGCAATGCGTAAGTTTTCTGCCGAGTTTGAAAAAGACCCAGTTAGCGGTATTACCAATGCCAATTATGGTCAGCAAAGCAAAATCATTAACTGGCCAGAGCAGGAAAACCCACCAATCACCAAACTTGACTGGGTTGATGGAACACAAGATTTAACCATTGAACATAAAGGAGGCGGTACTCCATGGGTGTTTGTCACAACCAAAGCTGCGGTTCCGTTCAAACAGCCAATATCGGCCGGTTATCATATCAAGCGTACTATCACAGCGGTTGAACAAAAAGACTCTGATATTTGGCAAGTCGGTGATGTGATGAAAATTCGCCTTGAAATTACTGCCACTGCTGACATGACTTGGGTGGTGATTGATGATCCGGTGCCTGCTGGTGCAACCATATTGGGCAAAGGTCTGGATACTGGATCAGCACGCCTCTCACAAACCACACGCACCGGTAATGCTTGGCCGGTTTATACAGAGCGAAAATTTGAGGTTTATCGCTCTTATTACCGGTATGTCCCAAAGGGTGAGTTTTCACTGGAATACACAATTCGCCTTAACACAATTGGCAAATATCAATTACCGCCAGCTCGAGTTGAAGCCATGTATGCACCGGAAATATTTGGCGCAGTTCCGATTGCTGAATTGGTCATTGAGTAATGAGCCGACTGGCATGGCTGGCTGTCTTGTCGGTAGTATTATTGGCTGTATTTGCCTTGCACATTGCGACAAAGCCGGTGGATTTACCGAGCTATGCGCAAGTCAAAAGCAATTGGACCCCATCATATAGCGTGGCTTTGGATCGTAACGGTTTGGTGTTGGGCGAAGTGCGAACCAATTTTGCCGTGCGACGGATGAATTGGGTGGAGTTTTCACAATTATCACCGACAATTGTCGAAAGCTTTGTTCGTTCCGAAGATAAACGCTTTTGGAAACATAATGGCGCCGACTATCTGGCCTTGGTCAATGCGGCAATTGGCAATAATAACGCTTTGCATAAAAGAGGTGGCTCGACCATCACCATGCAATTAGTTTCTTCATTATCGGCGAACAAGGCTAAGCGAAAACGCCGCAGTATATTTGAAAAAATCAAGCAAATCCGAAATGCAAGAAAGCTGGAAAATAGCTGGACAAAACAACAAATACTGGAGAGCTGGTTAAACCGGATTGATTTTCGCGGAGAAATACAAGGCATTGGCGCGGCCAGTCAATTATTCACCACCAAGCCAGCTAATGGCATAACAAAAATCGAAGCATTAGCTATGGCAGCCATGTTACCGGCACCAAATGCCAGCCTTGCAACCATTAAACGGCGCGCCTGCAACATTGCCAATAAACTAAACGAACCAGTACCATGTGAATTGACCGCAAAGTTCATTGATGAAATTGGCAATAACAAATCAGCCAATGACGATTTTGCTTCTGCCTACCATATAAGACAAAAGCTGGCGGCACGAGCTGGCGATCGCGTGCAATCAACCTTGGACAAAAATTTACAAATCAAGGCCGAGCAAATTCTAAAACAGCAATTAGCACGGCTGTCTCGTCGCAATGTTCGCGATGGCGCCATTTTGGTGGTTGATAATATTAGCGGCGAAATACTGGTTTGGATTGGCAGTAATCCGGACAGTTCAAAATCACCCTTCGTTGATGGCGTTACCGCCAAAAGGCAGGCAGGTTCAACGCTAAAGCCGCATCTATATGCGTTGGCAATAGAGAGCAGAGTGCTTAATTCCTCATCCATTTTGGACGATAG
>JAKITZ010000209.1 GCA_021647805.1 Robiginitomaculum sp. | reverse complement strand
TGCCAGCTCAAGGGGGCTGTAATTGTCTCGCCATCAAATATCAAAACATTACGAGGTGGACTCCTTCTCCCGGCTGGGGAAAGTCCTCAAGTAGCGAAGCGATAGGACAGAAAAAGGGCGGGGGTGAGGGGAGTTAAAGCGAGGACTTGGTGAAGGGCGCGTCGGCATCAATATTGCTTATACCTAATTGGATTGTTTCGTTTTGGGACGGGGTTAGCATGGAATTTGTTGGTAGTTTTGTTGAGATAGCTTTTGGGCCGGGTGATGGCACGGTGTTTGTAGTGGTTAGTGTGTTTATTGGCCTGGCCACCGGTCGTTTGTCATCATTATGGTTGGCGGTATTGTTTGCTGCTGCTATTGATGCTTCCATGTTCGCCATGCTTGATTTGGCAGAAGGCGGCAGTTTTGAAACTGTGAATTCACAAGTTTTAGACCGTATTGCAGAAAATAATGGTTCGGGGATATTACTGCGATGTCTTGGTTATTTCGGGGCGATTGCTTCGATAGTTGTTTTGAAGAAAAGTTTGGGTGGGCAATAATAACTTTTCTGTTTTGATTGTTGATCCAAAAAATTAGAATTTCTGATGATAGCAGATATTGTTATTTATTCGTATCGCTTTAGAATTGCTGGAAATTTTAAGGAAAATCTCGCATGACCTATCAAGCAGCCGTTCGCGACATTCTGTTCACTTTGGAACACATTGCCGATGTTTATGATTTACAAGGAACTGGTGCATTTCCGGATCTTTCTGCCGATTTAGTGCAAGCGATCATTGAAGAGGCCGGAAAATTTACCACCAAAGAGCTGGCCAGCTTAAACCGCGTAGGCGATCAGCATGGATCAACTTTACAAGACGGCGTTGTGACGACTGCTCCGGGTTTTAAAGCTGCATATAGCAAATTTGTTGAAGGTGGCTGGCAAGGGCTATCATTTCCTGAAGACGACGGCGGAATGGGACTTCCCGGCGTGTTGGGAGTAGCGTTTATGGAAATGCTACAAGCGGCAAATATGGCGTTTGGTCTGGGGCCAATGCTGACAATGGGGGCGATAGAGGTTCTGATACAAGCTGGAACCGAAGAGCAGAAACAAACTTGGCTACCCAAACTAATTACCGGCGAATGGTCGGCTAGTATGAATTTAACCGAACCAGCAGCCGGCTCCGACGTTGGGGCGTTAAGCACCAGTGCCAAACCGTTACCTGATGGCTCGTTCTTATTGTCTGGGCAGAAGATTTTCATCACTTGGGGTGAGCATGATTGCGTAGAAAACATCATTCACCTTGTATTGGCCAGAACCGAGAATGCACCAGCTGGAACCAAAGGCTTATCATTATTTTTGGTGCCAAAATTCTTGGCCGATGAAGATGGTAATTTCACAATTCGCAATGATGTGTTTGCCATTGGGTTAGAGCACAAAATGGGTATTCACGGCTCTCCGACCTGCGTTATGGAATATGGCGCAAATACTGGTGCCAAGGGTTGGTTAGTCGGTAAAGAGATGGCCGGAATGGCCATGATGTTCATTATGATGAATTCGGCGCGTTTGAATGTCGGCGCGCAAGGTGTTGGTATTGCCGAGCGAGCATGGCAGCAGGCTTATAGTTACGCAATTGATCGTAAACAGGGACGGGCAGTTGGTAATGAGCAATACCCGGCGGCAATTATTCATCACCCCGATGTGCGCCGTATGTTGGTCGAAGCCAAAGCGAAAATCGCTGCCGCCAGAGCAATTACTTATGCTTGCGGCTTTGCCGCAGATCAGGCCGCTCACAACACTGATGAGAAAGTTCGCGAGCAAGCAAAGCGCCGCGAGGATTTGCTAACTCCACTGGCAAAGGCTTATGGCTCTGACATTGGTTGTGAAGTTTCGTCCACTGCTTTGCAAGTGCATGGCGGCATGGGCTATATTGAAGAAACTGGTGCGGCGCAGCATTTTCGTGATGCCCGTATCACCCCAATTTACGAGGGTACAAATGCTATTCAGGCAATAGATCTGGTGGGCAGAAAGTTATCTATGGCTGGCGGGTTATTATTTACCGAGATGTTTGCCGACATCAAAATTTGTATTGCTGATTGTGCTTCTGTTGACGATAAACGCCTGCAAACAATCGCCGAACAATTATCATTGGCTGCGGATAGTTTGCAATTCGCGGTCAATTATTTGTCTGACCTTGAGTGTTCTCAAGCTGACAGGCTTAGTGGTGCAACAGCGTTTCAGACGATGAGCGCGCAAACTATTGGTGGTTTTTATCTGACCAAAGGTGCATTGGCCGCAGTTGAATTATTAGATCAACAGGGGCAGGATGCAAAATACCTAAATGGTCGGATTGATCTGGCTTTGGTATTTGCGAAATCTGTTTTGGGTGCAGTGCCTGCTAGTATATCACAAGTTACAATTACTGCCGACACAGTATTTGCATTGGGCATTGAAGGGCTTGCACCATGAGTTTTTACAATAAACACATAATGCCGAAATTCGTTGATCTGGCTTGTGGCACTGGGCAAATGAAAAAAGTGCGCTCCAAAACCATACCGCTGGCCAAAGGCAAGGTGCTGGAAATCGGCTTTGGCTCCGGTCATAATTTACCATTTTATCAGGCCTCGCAAATTAAAAGTTTCATTGCTATTGATCCAGACCAGCAAATGCGAAAACTGGCGGCAGAGAGACTAAGAGCTGCTGAATTTGATTGTGAAATACTGGGCTTGGAAGCCGAGGCAATACCTATGGATGAGAACTCTATAGATACGGTAGTGGTTACATTTTCGCTTTGCACAATTCCTGATGCAAATCGGGCGTTGGCTGAAATGCGCCGGGTGATCAAACCGGGTGGAACTTTGATTTTTGCCGAACATGGCTTGGCACCCGATATTGGTGTGGCGAAATGGCAAAAACGTATTGAACCGTTTTGGAAACCTTTGGGTGGTGGCTGTCATTTAACTAGAAAACCGGTTGAGATGATCGCCAAGTCCGGCTTTGTTGTCGAAAATGTTACAGCAGATTATTTGCCAAAAGCTCCGAAATTTGCCGGTTATGTAAGCTATGGAACTGCAAAGCCGGTGTAAAACCGTTGTTATTTGTTACTGGCTGAATTTCCCGCTAACATATAGGCTAGTAACAGGTAATGGGGTTGGGAAAATTAAGTGCTAGAGCCAAATGGAACGATTTCAGACAGCGATGATGTAAATGATACTCGGCCACCGGTTGGTTTTGTCAAAGAATTGGTTAGCTGGATAAGGTTTCTAGCTAGTGTAATTGTTACCTTTTTGATCTTCACTACTTTTGCTTTTGTGGTGTTTTTTATTCCTTCGGAAAGTATGCAGCCGGGTTTGCAGGTTGGTGACAGGTTCGTTGTTGCCAAATGGGTCTATGGCTGGTCGCGAGAATCCTTGCCGATGGGATTGGGACGTATTTTACCCAGCTCAGAGGGTAGGGTGTTTTTTCGCGCACCCAAACATGGTGATGTGGTGGTATTTTCCAATCCGAAAAACAACAAGGTAACGATAAAAAGGGTTATCGGGCTGTCCGGTGATACTGTTGAAACTCGTGGCGGACGATTATACCTAAATGGCGAACAAGTGCAGCGCACGTTTTTAGGAATTGTTCGTTATCGTGACCGGTTTGGAGTTTTACGAACCGCGCAAAGTTATTCGGAAAAAATCGGCACCGATCGCAAGCGTAGTCACAAGATATTCGAGTTCTCCGACGAGTTTTCTTCTGGCAATTGGTCACCGGATCGGGCGGGGCCATTTCTTGTCAAACAAGGCCATGTGTTTGTTATGGGCGACAATCGCGATATGTCTTTGGACAGTCGTGCGCCGGATGGCCCCGGGCAAGTGCCGATGGAAAATTTGATTGGCAAAGCGGAAATGGTGTTGTTTACTTTCGCCAGATGTAAGCCGAAAGACGGCTTGGATTGCCCGCCATCAAGATTATGGCGTTTGATGTAAGGAAAAAATATGACTGGCGCATTGCAAGGAAAAACAGTTTTCATTACCGGGGCAAGCCGTGGCATTGGTCTGGCGATTGGTCTGGAGTGCGCCAAGGCTGGTGCCAATATTGTAATTGCTGCCAAATCTGCCGAACCACATCCGGCATTACCCGGAACAATATATACCGCAGCCAGTGAGATAGAAGCGTTAGGCGTAAAGGCTCTGCCGCTGGTTTGTGATATCCGCTTTGAAGATCAGGTTGAAGATGCGGTGCAAAAGACTATCGATCGTTTTGGCGGCATTGATATTCTTGTTAATAATGCCTCGGCAATATTTCCAAGAGGTGTTCTGGACACCCCGATGAAACGCTTTGATC
>JAKITZ010000208.1 GCA_021647805.1 Robiginitomaculum sp. | reverse complement strand
GGCTGGCCACCAATTTAACCGAGAAATCTGATGTTACAAAGGATATGGTAAGGGCGATAAATGCTATTAGAATAAATATTAACTGACCAACAGCCGTGAAGTTGGCTAATTGCATTAGTCGCAAATTATTTGTTCGTACCCCAAAGAACGGTACAACGCTTTGTATAGCCGCCAGTAAAAATGCTAGGATTAGGGTGAAATTACCAATTTCAGCGGTCATTTGTTCTTGTTCCAAGCTTTAAGTGGTTCGCCTACCTTCTGCCCTACAGAATAGGAAATGCCAACCATTTTAGCTGTAATTGATAAAGTTACTTACAATTGCGTCTAAAAACACATTCTCCGTTTTTCCCAACTAACCCATTTTTTGATACACCCTCCATAAGGTAATGTTTTGCTGAATGGAAATGCTGTAGCAAGCTCACGCCCTACTTGGATTGACCTAAGATCAACATTAGCAGGATGTGTTCGCAATATTTTTTACAGTGATAGGTTCAGTTACTTATTCGGTAACGATAAAGTCACGTGGGCCGTGCTGGTGAATAAGGATCAGGCAATCCTGCGTTCCCTCGCAGCGATCATCATGAGCTTCTCCACCTGCTTGAAAAGCATATCCGCCCGCAACCATTTCTCATCGCTGACGACTGTGGACTCGATGTTCTAAACAGCGTTGCTGCGCCTTGGGGGAAACATATCGAATGGCTCTGCGACGGCGCAAGCTTACTCACCGGGCTCGAACAGGCTGGCCTGATCCCTCAAGAAGCATCGCTGCGGTTGCGGACAAAAATATCACCAGAAATGCTGGATGAAGTCGCCGCTCAGGCGCGCGATTTAAGAGAATGGTTCCGGGGGGTATCACTGTTCACGCGGGCCATAAACTTGAACTGCCGGCGCTCGCCAGTCTGGACAGGCTCAACTGCTTGTTAGCCCGCACGAGATATATCACCAGATCGAGCCTCGGCGGGCCAAACCGGAAGACGCGTAGTTCATCACTGCAATGGCGGCGACACCGGCACTGGCGCGCGCCACAAGATTTGCTGTTGCCAATTGCGGAGGCTATGGGCGATTTAATCTGCCATGCGAATTTCGAGTTGGTGAAAAACTGCGAAGGCCTAAAATGCACACTATGGTTTCACGACGCCAGTAAGAATCACACCCGGCGATGGTGCATGATGGCCGTGTGTGGCAACAGGGCAAAGGCGGCAGCGCACCGGGCGAAAATGCGAACCAATCGACAACAACGAATGTAACTATGCCGGATTCTTACCCAGTGTGCATAACAATCTGTTTTGGGTTCTATTATGGCAACAGTGCGTTGACACCATGCATATATCAATAAAAATGAAGGTAATGGTGAAGAGGAGGGGATTGACGAGCTATGCGCACCGCACGTGGCGCCATAACCGCTTGTTGTCGAAAAGTGTGCGTCCATCATTTTGCCTCCATCACGCTTAAACCTGATTTGACCGGTTTTATCAGCGCTCAAGGCCGCTTTACTCTGACAGCACCTCCCTATGCAGTAATCTATACAGTGCCGGCAACACTATCAATGTCAGTAATGTTGAAGAAATTATTCCGCCAATAACGACTGTCGCTAATGGGCGCTGAACCTCTGATCCTATGCCGGTGTTAAGTGCCATTGGGACAAACCCCAATGATGCCACCAGCGCGGTGGTTAACACCGGACGTAGCCGGATTAGTGCGCCTTCAATGATGGCTTTGTCTAACTTGAAACCATCGTGTCGCAAGTCACGGATAAAAGATACCATGACCAAGCCGTTCAAAATCGCGATACCAGAAAGGGCAACGAAACCAACCGCAGCTGAGATTGAAAACGGAATGTCGCGTAACAATAACGCTATTATGCCGCCAGTTAAGGCCAAAGGCACACCGGTAAAAATAATCAAAGCATCTTTCATTGATCCTAATGCCAGCAATAACAGCCCAATAATTAGCAGCAAAGTAACTGGTACAACCAAGGACAGGCGTTTTGCGGCTGATTGTAGTTTTTGGTAGGTTCCGCCATATTCAATCCAATAACCCGCCGGTACTTCAACATTTGTTGAAACTGCGGCTTGAACATCGGAAACAAAGCTGCCCAAGTCTCGTCCGCGCACATTGGCTGTTACCACCACCCGGCGCTTGCCATTTTCTCTGTACACCTGATTATATCCGGCAATCAGCTCCAGATCCGCCAGCTCTTGCAAGGGAACATAATCACCATGCGGACGCAAAATTGGTAGATTTGCTAACCCATCAACATCAGTTCGTAAATACTCCGGCAGGCGCACAACAATATCGCTGCGTCTGTCGCCATCATAAAATTGCCCGGCGACCTTACCGCCTAAAGCCACGGCAAGTTGATCTTGAATATCTTTGATAGTAATTCCAAATTGCGGCAATACATCTCTTTTGGGTTGAATGGTCAGGAGAGGCAGACCAGTTGTTTGCTCTACGGAAATATCTGCAATGCCTTCAACATTTGTGATGGCTTTTTCAATCTCATCACCTAAGGCAATCAATTGTTCAAAATCATCGCCAAACACCTTGATTGCCAGTTCAGAGCGAACCCCGGACAATAGCTCATTAAAGCGCATTTGGATCGGTTGTAAAAACTCGTAGCGATTACCCGGTATTGGCTCAACCAAAGCCGCCAGCTCGTTGACAAATTCCTGTTTTGTCTTTTTGGGGTTTGGCCAGTCTTTTCTAGGTTTTAGAATAATGAAATTATCGGCAACACTAGGCGGTACGGCATCTGTGGCCACTTCTGCCGTGCCTATTTTGGCGAACACCCGCTCGACCTCTGGCAATTCGTTGATTTTTGCTTCTAGAACTTTTTGCAACTCAATGGCTTGTTCCAGTGAAGTTCCCGGAATACGCAAAGCATGCATGGCAATGTCGCCTTCATCCAAATTCGGGACAAACTCACTTCCAAATTTAGGGATACAAAACCCGCTAGCAACAACCAACACCAAAGCCAGACTTACCACTAACCAACGACCTTTGACTGCTAGTTCTAAAATCGGTTTATACAGCCAGTGCGCAGACTTCATGATAACGCTTTGCTTTTCCACTACCGGTTTTTTGAACATAAGCGCCACACAAGCAGGAACAAAGGTGATCGAGAGCACCATTGCGCTTAGTAGGGCAATCACAACTGTGATCGCCATTGGGTGAAACATTTTACCCTCAACACCGGTAAGAGCAAAGATCGGCAAATAGACCACGGTGATAATGAACACTCCGAATAAGGCCGGACGTATCACTTCGCGGGTGGCCTCAAAGACGATATTCAGGCGTTCATCTAGCGGTATCTCCTCACCCTTGCGGCGAACTTGACTTAAGCGTCGTAGACAGTTTTCAACAATAATAATTGCCCCATCAACGATCAAGCCAAAGTCCAATGCGCCTAAGCTCATTAAATTGGCGCTGACCTTGGTTTGCACCATGCCGGTAATTGTCATCAACATAGCGATAGGAATAATCATTGCTGTCAAAATTGCTGCTCGGATATTGCCCAAGAATAAAAACAAAATGACAATGACCAATAAGGCACCTTCAGTCAGGTTCTTCTCCACTGTATGCAGTGTCTTTTCAACCAAACTAGTACGATCGTAAACGGCTGTTACAGTGATACCCTCTGGAAGACTGGATTTTACTTCTTCGAGTTTTTTGCCAACTGCTTTGGCAACGGTGCGGCTGTTTTCGCCGATCAGCATGAAAACCGTACTCATCACCACTTCGCGGCCATTTTGGGTGGCGGCACCAGAGCGAAGCTCTTTGCCTTCGCTGATGGTGGCAACATCTTTTAAGCGTACGGGCACACCATTGCTTTCGGTGACCAGTATCTCGCCTAACATTTCGAAATTTTTTGCCTGACCAGGCACCCGTATCAGCCATTGTGAGCCGTTGTGTTCTATAAAGCCAACACCGCGATTTTCATTATTGTCGGCGATGGCTGTGATCAAATCTTCTTGGGTGATACCATAAGCCAGCAAATTAACCGGCTCGATCGCCACCAGTATTTCGCGCTTAAAGCCACCAATTGGATTTACTTCGACAACGCCGGGAACCCGTAATAATTGCGGGCGGATAATCCAGTCATGAACCGTGCGCAAATCGGTAGGAGAGATGATCGAGCCATCCTTGTTGCGGGCATCAGGTTGTGCATCAACGGTGAACATAAATATCTCACCCAAACCGGTTGCAATCGGCCCAAGAGCTGGCTCAAGCGAAAGCGGAAGACTGCTTTTGGCGGCATTTAGTCGTTCGCTAACCAATTGCCGGGCAAAGTAAATATCGGTGCCATCTTCAAAAATAACCGTGACTTTTGACAGGCCATAACGGTATACTGA
>JAKITZ010000207.1 GCA_021647805.1 Robiginitomaculum sp. | reverse complement strand
TTGTTTCGCTTGTCGGGGCTGGAAGTTCGAGTACCATTAAACTTAAATGTCTTGGACAAGGATCGCCGTCCAGCGGTGCGCTCATTACGTGAAGCATTACAGGGTTGGCTTGATCATAAGCGTGAAGTGTTACTGCGTGGTACTAATTGGCGATTACGAAAAATAGCTAACCGCCTTGATACTTTGGCTGGTTATCTGGTGGCATTTTTGAACCTCGACGAAGTTATTCGCATTATCCGCGAAGAAGATGATCCAAAAGCCGAGTTAATCAAAACCTTTACTTTGAATGAAAACCAGGCTGAGGCGATCCTTAACATGCGGCTTCGCTCTTTGCGAAAGCTTGAGGAAATGGAAATTCGCACCGAGGATGCAAGCCTGCGCTCTGAGCGATCCGGTCTGTTGGAATTGCTGCAATCCGAAACCGCGCAATGGGCGAAGATTAGCTCTGATTTGCGAAATGTAAAAAAATTACTGGCCAAAGCAAATGATGGTGATAAGCGTCGCACCCAGTTTGCTACCGCGCCATTGACTACTACCGAGGAGGTTCTTGAGGCCTTGGTGATCAAAGAGCCGGTGACGATTGTCTTATCGGAAAAAGGTTGGATACGGGCGTTAAAAGGCAAAAATGTCGATATTTCTAGTGTTAAATTCAAAGATGGCGACAGTGCTGCTTTTCGCGTTAGTGCTGATACCACGGATAAGCTGGTTTTATTCGCCAGCAATGGTAAATTTTATACATTAGGCTGCGATAAACTACCCGGAGGCAGAGGGCAGGGGGATCCGATCCGTTTGTTGATAGATATGGACGAGCATCATACCATTATTGCGATGTTTATATTCGATCCAACTCGCAAATTATTGGTGGCTTCTTCGGCTGGTTATGGGTTTGTCGTTCCAGAAAAATCCGTAATTGCATTAAAACGCGGTGGTAAACAGGTGTTAAATGTCTCCGGTGCCATTGAGGCAAGTGTTTGCGTGCCCGTAATCGGTGATACGGTGGCGGTAATTGGCGAAAATCGTAAAGTATTGATCTATCCATTGGTCGAATTGAACGAAATGAGCCGTGGTAAAGGTATAAAATTGCAGTCTTATAAGGATGGCGGGTTGTCTGATGTATTAGCGTTTGATAGCACTGAGGGGTTGTTCTGCACCTCGGCTAGTGGCCGGCGCACGGCTTATCAGGATTGGTCATTATGGCTTGGCAAAAGGGCGCAGTCTGGACGAATTGCCCAACGTGGTTTTCCGGGGAATTTACGGTTTGGCGGGGCAATGGGCAAAGCGTAAATACTGATCAAAGCCCTTTGAATATGGTGAGGGTTTTGCTAGTGTTTATAGAATCTGACCAATTGGAGAGTCTTTTATGTTGATTACCTTGGGCATTATTGCCGTTATCGGTTTTTATCTTGTCATCATTTACAATAAATTGGTGGCTTTGCGACAGACCACTGGCCAATCTTGGTCCGATATCGATGTGCAGCTAAAACAACGCTATGATCTGATCCCCAATTTGGTGGAAACTGTCAAAGGCTATGCCAAACATGAAAAAGAAACCTTGCAGGCCGTAGTCGATGCCAGAAGCGCGGCAATGGGCGCGGGCAATGTAGCTGATCAAGCGGCGGCAGAAAATATGCTAACCGGTGCATTAAAAAGCATTTTCGCACTGGCAGAAGCTTATCCTGATCTTAAAGCCAACACTAATTTCTTGCAATTACAGGCAGAATTATCTGATGTTGAGAATAAAATTTCTGCAGCTAGAAGGTTTTACAATAATTCAGTTGCCGAATATAATACCGGTCAAGAGCAGTTTCCTGCAGTGCTATTTGCTAGCAAGTTTGGTTTTGATCAGCGGGAATTTTTTGAAGTAGCAGCTTCCGAACGCGCGGCAGTTAACACCACTCCAAACATTAGCTTTTAATAGCAGGCGTTTATTATGGCCGCTTATGGCCTGAAAACTCAAGTATGGAATAATAACCTAAAGTCGGGTCTGTTGCTGGCTGGTTTTCCGATATTGCTCAGCATATTATTGTTTGCTCTGGTGCTGATGTTTCAGGTGATGGGCGATAATGCCAATGATTTGCGCTCTGGTTTATACACGGCGGCAATGACAATGCCATCGGTGTTTCCATTTGCTCTGGCTGGTGCTGGCATCTGGTTTGTAATCGCGTTTTTTGGACATCAAAAAATGATAGATATGTCCACCGGCGCAAAAAGTTTACAGCGTAAAGACAACCCGCACCTTTATAACATGTTGGAAAACTTGTGTATTTCACGGGGCATGCCAGTGCCGAATTTACGAATTATCGAAACCCCTGAACGCAATGCTTATGCCAGCGGTATCAGAGAAAAGGCGATGTCGGTTACTTTAACTCGCGGTCTGATTGATAGTCTTAATGATGCGGAATTAGAAGCAGTGATCGCCCATGAACTAACCCATATCCGTAACAAGGACGTGCGATTATTAGTAGTGGCGATTATATTTGTTGGCATATTTTCTTTTGCTGGTGAGATAATGTTTCGCGGTATGTTTCGAGTAAATTTACCACGTAATAATAGCTCTAGGCGTTCCGGTGGTGGAAATGCCGGCGTGTTGATAATAATTGCAATTGCCATAGTTGCAATCACTTGGGCTTTGGCGGTTTTGGTTCGTTTTGCCATTTCAAGGCGACGCGAATTTTTGGCTGATGCCGGTGCGGTTGAATTAACCAGAAACCCTGATGCGATGATTAGTGCGCTGCAAAAAATATCCGGTCGCAGCCAGATTTCTGCACCGCCAGAGGTGCAGCAGATGTTTATTCATAGTGCTGCAAAGGGTGGCATCTCTGGCTTGTTTGCCACCCACCCGCCAATAGAAAAACGTATTGAAGCTTTGGTAATGATGGGTGGGCAGGTGCAAACTCACAAAGTTGGGCCGTGGGGTTAATTATAAGTATTTGCTAGCAAAGGTGGGGATTCTTTCTGTCACGCGGTAATAGGACTCCTTCTCCCATTGGGAGACGGTTGGGATGAGGGGAGCGATAATTAAAACTTGTTACAGTAAAACTGGATCACCCGAATAAATCGTGTGATGACGAGCGAATGTAATGAAAAACCGCACACATTTTTTCAGAAGATGCTTCTAGTAAATACGGGTAGTAAATAAGTAATAATTTCGATTCAAAAAGAACCATATGCGTTCTAATCAATTTACCGCACGCTGAAATTTACTTGATCAATGATGTTTTTATCTTGATCTATTATTTGTAATTTATGTTGGCCAATAACTGGGTGCCACAACATACCAATTTGCACATGTTTTTCATTTAGCATTAGTTTCAAATTATCATTTGCACCGCGAACCGCCAGTCGTATTAGTTGATTTGCCGTTGGAATATCAGGATCAAGGGCAATAATAGTGCCGTTTATTGGTTGGATAATGCTGGATTTGACATCATTTTCTGTAATCACATAAATGGTATCGCGTTGTAAGCCTTGCAAAAACCATTCAGATCTTGGCTGTTCAATTTGCGGAACAAAACTAACTTCATTTGCCACAATTCCAGCAGGAATAACCATTGGAGCAGGTTTTTCGTCATTATGTAATAACAGCATTACCCGGTTCCAAATAGGAGCCGCACCACTGGTGCCTGATACACCGGTCATTGGATCACCTTCAAAATTTCCCACCCAGACCCCGACGGTGTAGCTAGAGGTAAAGCCAATCGCCCAATTATCGCGCATTGCTTTGCTGGTTCCGGTTTTTACTGCCGCTGGAAATGGCAAATCAAGCACCGAATTGCGGCCAAATGTATGTCTTCTGGCTTCTGGATCGGCCAGCATGTCAGCAGTTATGAAAGCTGCTTGTTTGCTAAGAACATTATTGGTTTTTGCTTTGTCTTGCTTAGTGTAATTTATTTTGGAAAGCTCACCTGCATTGGCAATGGCGCGATAGGCTTGAACTTGCTCAAGCAATGAAACCTCGATTGACCCCAGAGCCAAAGCAAAACCATAATAGTCAGCCGATTGATCAAGTCCTTGATAACCCAGCTCAGACAGCCGCTGCATAAATGGCTCAACACCAACCAATTTAAGGGCTTTAACCGCGGGTATATTAAGCGAGCTACCAAGTGCGTATCTTATCGAAACTGGCCCGACATATTGATGGTCATAGTTTTGCGGTGCGTAAATACCTTGCGTCGATTCTAATTGCAGCGGGCTATCATCGAGTATCGAAGTAGAATTCAGCACTTTGCTTTCAATTGCCAAAGCATATAGATGTGGCTTTAATGTTGAGCCGGCCTGCCTTTTTGCGGTAACCCCGTCAACATAGTACGATCTTGAACTATCAAGATTACTGCCAACCCAAACCAGAATTTCGCCGGTTTTATTATCAACCACCAAAACTGCACCATCACGAACA
>JAKITZ010000206.1 GCA_021647805.1 Robiginitomaculum sp. | reverse complement strand
AATTAGACGATGCCGAAGAAGAAATCGTCGATATTGTGGTTAATCACTCGCCAAAATCATTTGTGAATAAGGCTGGCAAATTGGTCGGCATGGTGTTCGAGAAAATGCAGTACCAAATTGATGATAATGGTAGAATTACCGGCCAAGAAGTCACCGGCGAGGTTACGATCCCCTGTGATGATGTGATCTTGGCGATCGGACAGGAAAACGCTTTTCCGTGGATCGAAGAAGATGCCGGCATTGAATTTGATAAATGGGACGTGCCGCTGGTTGATGAAACCACGTTTCAATCGACCTTGAACGGGGTGTTTTTTGGCGGTGATGCGGCTTTTGGCCCCAAGAATATTATCTGGGCAGTTGAGCACGGCCACCAAGCCGCGATTTCTATTCACAAACATTGTCAGGGCAAAATGCTGACCGGCCGATTGCCTGATCAAGTGCAGATGAGTCCGACCAAAATGGGCATGTTTGAATGGAGTTTTTCGAATAGTTACGATAATTCTCCGCGCCGGAAAATGCAACATATTGAGCTGGTAAAAAGGTTTGAAAAACTCGATGTCGAGGTCGAGTTGGGCTTTTCTGCTGAACAAATAGCTACCGAGGTCGAACGGTGTTTGAATTGCGATATTCAAACAGTATTTGACGCGCCTTTGTGCGAAGAATGTGACGCATGTATTGATATTTGCCCGGTGGATTGTCTGTCGATTGTTCCCGGTTCTGAAACTGATGATAAATGGTGCAATTCACCATCTGGATCAGAAGCCAAAACCGACCAAGAATTGTTCGTTTCGGAGAAATTGCCATTAACGGCAAGGGTGATGGTCAAGGATGAAGATATTTGCTTGCATTGCGGACTGTGCGCCGAACGCTGTCCGACCGCAGCTTGGGATATGCAAGAAGGAAAAATCTTGATTCACCATGCCGATACGCAAGATGCGGAGGTAAGCCAATGAGCAATCCAAAAGTCAACGATTTTGTAATTAAGCTGGCCAATGTCAACGGTACCGGTTCGGCCAGTGCCAATGGATTATTGATGAAAGCTATTTTTCGTATGGGAGTGCCGGTTGTTGGAAAAAACGTCTTTCCTTCAAATATTCAAGGCATGCCAACTTGGTATGAAATTCGGGTAACAGAAAAGGGCTATCGTGGCCGATCCGGTGATGTTCATGTCATGGTGGCTATGAATGCCGAGACTTATGAAAAAGACCTGAACGATTTGTCGCCGGGCGGGATACTTATTTATGATAACACTTGGCCGCGTCCGCACTTTTTGAACCGCAAAGACATTACGGTTATCGGTGTGCCATTGGCGAAAATGTGTAATGATGCCTTTAGTGTGGCTCGTTCGCGTATCTTGATGAAAAACATGGCTTATGTTGGTGTGGTTGCTGCATTGCTTGATCTTGATCTGGACGTTATTCATGGCCTTGTCCGCGAGATGTTCGCGACAAAACCGAAACTGGTTGATCTAAACTTACAGGCGATTGCTCTAGGGTTTGATTTTGTCACCGAGAATTTCGCTACTCCGCTTGATTTTCACGTCAAAGCCAAAGATCTGACCAAGGGCAAAGTGATGATCGATGGTAACACGGCTGCCGGTCTTGGTTGTGTCTATGGCGGCGCAACATTTGGTGCTTGGTATCCTATTACGCCGTCAACATCATTGATGGACGGGTTTGCCAAATATTGTGCGCAATTACGGGTTAATCCGGATACTGGCAAACATAAATACTGCATCATTCAGGCCGAGGACGAATTAGCCGCCGCCGGCATGATTATCGGTGCAGCATGGAATGGTGCGCGTAGCTTTACGCCCACTTCCGGGCCCGGAATTTCACTAATGAGCGAGTTTATCGGCTTTGCATATTACGCCGAAATCCCTATGGTATTATTTGATGTGCAAAGAGTAGGCCCGTCAACCGGAATGCCAACCAGAACCCAGCAATGTGATATTCAATTATGCGCTTATGCCAGTCATGGCGATACCAAGCATATTTTACTGTTCCCATCTGACCCGGCGGAATGTTTTACCATGGCGGTAAATGCTCTTGATCTGGCAGAGCGGTTCCAGACACCGGTGTTTGTATTGTCTGATATTGATATTGGTATGAATGACTGGATGGTTGATGAGCTGACATGGGACGACAATTACCAACCGGATCGCGGTAAAGTATTAACTTCAGAGCAGCTGGACGATGTGAAAAAGTTTCATCGTTATGAGGATATTGACGGTGATCATATTGCGGCAAGAACTTTGCCGGGTACTAATCCAAAGGGGGCGTATTTCACCCGTGGCTCAGGCCATAATAAATTTGGCGGCTATACCGAGGACGGGCAAGAATACAAAGAAGTAGTGGATCGGCTGGTGCTTAAATGGGCAAGTGCCGCTGATAAATTACCTGCACCTGTTGTGGTGGAGGCTAAAACCGAATCTAGTTATGGCATTATATCAGTGGGTAGTTGTGATGGTGCGGTGATCGAGGCCAGAGATCGTCTTGAAGCAGAGGGTTTGCATTTGAACTATTTACGGGTTCGTGGTTTTCCATTTTGTGACAAGGTAGAAGAATTCATTGCCGCGCATGATCAAGTATATGTAGTTGAACAAAACCGTGATGCGCAATTGATGGGTCTTTTATTGGCTCATACCAAAACCCCGCGTGAAAAATTAGTGCCAATATTGCATTATTCTGGCGAGCCGCTGGATTACCGGTTTGTCTTTGATGCGATTAGAACAGCCTCTAGTTTAAGGAAAACCGCATGACCTCTTTTGTAAAACCGATTATTCGTCGCAAGAATGAACCCACCAACGACCTTGGATTGGTTCGATCCGATTATGATGGTGCAATGTCAACGCTTTGCGCCGGTTGCGGTCATGACAGTGTTACGGCAAGCATGGCGCGGGCATTCTTTGATTTATCAATCGAGCCGCATCGGGCGGTTAAAGTTTCCGGTATTGGCTGTTCTTCTAAAACGACCGCTTACTTCCTGCGCGAAGCTCATGGCAATAATACGGTGCATGGCCGAATGCCATCGGTTGCAACCGGTGCCGTCGCGGCTAATTCCGACCTTACTTATATCGGTGTTTCCGGTGATGGTGATAGCTTATCCATTGGGCTTGGGCAATTTGTTCATGCCATGCGGCGCAATGTAAATATGCTGTATGTGCTAGAGAACAATGGTGTTTATGGCCTTACCAAGGGACAGTTCTCGGCATCGGCAGATGTTGGTTCTACTGCCAAAAAAGGCCTGCCAAATGAAATGCCACCGATTGATCCGGTGTCTTTGGCTTTGTCTGTCGGTGCAACATTCGTCGCCCGTGGTTTTTCCGGTGATCGCGAGCAATTAGTACCTTTGATCAAGGCTGGATTAAAGCATAAGGGGTTTGGGCTTATTGATGTTATTTCGCCGTGTGTTAGTTTTAACGATCATAAAGGATCAACCAAATCCTACGCCCATACATATAAGTATTTTCACAAGGCTGTGCATGCGGACTTTGTACCGCCCGCGGAGGCAATAAAGGTTTGTTATGATGCTGGCGAGATCATGCCGGTTGAATTACATGATGGCGGAATTATTCGTTTGCGTAAGTTGGAAAAAGGTTTTGACCCCAGAGATCTTGCCGCAGCCACTAGTCGCTTGGCCGAAGCAAGATCCAATAATGAAATTCTCACTGGTTTACTGCATATTGATGAAACGCAAGCTGATATGCATGCCATGAACCGTATGGAAGATAGGCCATTAAATGAAATTCCATATTCGGAACTAAACCCGGGATCTGCAAAGTTGGCTGAATTGCAAAAAGGCTTTCGGTAATAAGGTTTATCTTTGGTGCAATAAGAAACTTCGACAACCAGCACAAAACAGGCTATAGTCCATCGACCACAAAAAGTGGGCACCGGTTTTTGGATAAGTTGATGGATACTAAAACTCATCGACCCAAAAAGTGGGTACGGAGCAATTCTTAGTAAAAGTGGGTACCGGTTTTATGACAAAGGATTGCGGCCACTCAAAAACTTTTTGGGTGATTTTGGTATTGTAACAGGGGCGCTGCGGTTTGCGGCGAAGTATTATGGGTATTATAGGACGTATAACCGGATCAGGTTTTGCTATATTGTTGTCGTTTATTTTGGCAATTTTTTTGTTGGTAGTATTGGGGCTGCAAGCGCCTGAACTACTAACTCAGACATTAAATGCTGCTGATTGGGTTGAGAACCAAGTAACTAGTCTTGGGTTACCGAACGAGTATAATAATTGGATACGATTGTTTATTGACGACACTCAATTGGTAATGATTTTCTTTGTTATTGTGATCAGGGTGTTGCTTACCTTTATTACTTCTGGCGTTAAAGCTATATTCAGTGGCGGAGATGATTACTAAAAATGAGCAGTCCAATTGATTTGTATTTTTTTCC
>JAKITZ010000205.1 GCA_021647805.1 Robiginitomaculum sp. | reverse complement strand
TATCAAATGATCAATATCAAGCTTGATAAAACCGGTGGGTTAACCCAAGCTCTGCGATTAAAAGCGCACGCAAAACAATTAAGTATTAAGGTCATGGTCGGTTGCATGGTGGCAACATCGCTTTCTATGGCACCGGCTTTATTGCTGGCCGGTGACGCCGATCTGGTTGACCTTGATGGGCCACTATTGTTGCGAAAAGATCGCCAATACGGGTTGCAATACCAAGGTGCAAATATCTTGGCAGAGACTTCAAAACTTTGGGGTTTTCCTAATTCTTGAGTTTTTGACGTGCTTGGAAAATATACAGGCCAAGGCAGATGACCACACCAATTGCGGCTACTGCTGCGGCGACCAGATAGCCTTCAGCTTTGCTATTTTGGTACAAAATACCGGCCACCGCAAAACCAATACCAAATGAAAGCCCGGCGGTTATCGACGAATTCACCGCCTGCGCTCCGGCCAATATGCGTTCCGGTGTGTGTTTTTGTAAATAGCTCATCATGCCAAGATTGGTCATGGCGGCACTAAATCCGTGCAATACTTGCCAGCCAATAAGTGCGGACAATTCCGGCTCGGTTGACAAGGCTAGCCAGCGAATTAGCGCAGCTACACCGCCGATCAATAACAATATCAATGGCGAGGTTAATTTGCGAAACCATGGGGACAAGTTGAACAGAACAATTTCAAACAATACGCCCCAAGCAAATAATGCGCCGATCAGTAGCCCGGAAAAACCAGCCGCCGACCAAAGAAGCGCACTAAAGCCATAGAAAAATGCGTGGCTGGCTTGAATTAAAAACGTCACCAACAACGCTAAAGCTACATCGGGACGGGCGCAGAATTTTAATGCATCGCGTAGGCGGTGCCGTGCTTTTCCAGGGTTTTCTATTTTTTCTCGGCTTTCAATCTTTGGCAAAAATCCACCGGCTATGGCCAGCAATAAGCCAGCTCCCACCGCCCAATACAGCAGCATTTCGCTGCCCAATTTGCCGATTAACCAACCGCAAGTCATAGTACCGATGATAAATGCAGCAGAACCTGCGGATCTTACCGGGCCGTATTGCAAAACTTTGCGACGTTCCAATGCCATAACCAAAGCATCAGTTAATGGGATCAGTGGTGCATAAGCTGTACCCAGTGCCAGTCCCAAAACTACAAAAACCAATGGGTTGCGAAATGGTGTATGAGCAATAAATATCACCACCGCGATTATTGCTGCCCAACGTAATATAGTTGGAATATGTGATGGGTGTGAAGCTTGAGCGGCAACTATGGGTCCTGCAAAAAACCGTGCCAAAGCCCCGGCTCCCAAGGCATAGCCGATCCACTCGCCATTAAGTCCGCGTCCTTCATACCAAACCGGCAAAAAGGCGAATGTGCCGCCAAGCCCTAAAAACAGGGCGGCATAAAAAGCTGCAATGCGAAATGATGCTGACATAGGGCGGTCATGACCTTATTTTGTTGTCTTGCCTAGTTAAAATTTGGGCATTACTGATTTTGGCCTAATTATAGCGGCAAGGCAGAACGATAAAAACCATAAATTTCTGTGCAATTTGTTTTGAGGTGAACAATGTTCATTTTATTTGCTTAACAACCTTTTCTCCGGCGCGAATGCCCACTACATTGCCGGCGAATAATCAAGGGCGGTCAATGCTAAAAAAGAATGACAACATTTCGGGCGAAGGATCTTTGCGAATATTGCTGAGCGGTTATCGCTCGCACCCGTTTGTTGGTGGGCAGGGTATTTATTTGCGATATTTAGGTAAGGCATTGATTGATCTTGGTCACCAAGTAGACGTTATTTCCGGGCCGCCTTATCCTGAGCTTGATCCGAGAATTGGCCTTATTAAATTACCATCTTTGGATTTGTTCACTGAGGACAATGCGTTTTCTGCTTTGCGTTGGAAGCATTGGCGTACTTGGTCTGATCTGTCGGAATGGTTATCGCATAATTCCGGCGCATTTGGCGAGCCTTATGCCTTTGGCCGACGCTTGCGAAAGTTTATTGCCACTAATGGCCGTGATTATGATGTGCTGCATGATAATCAGACATTGGCAGACAGCTTGTTGAAAATTCGTAAAACCTTGCCGGTAATCGCTACTTTGCATCACCCGATCAGCATTGACTTACGGCTGGCCTTGCAATCGGAAAAGCGCTGGTGGATGCGGGCACTTATTCGCAGATGGCATAAATTCTTGACGATGCAAGCAAGAACCGCCCGTAAACTACCGCATATATTGACCGTTTCCGAAGCGTCCAAACAGGCAGCATTAAGGGACTTTGGCGGCAAACCAGAGCAATATACTGTTGTGGCCAATGGTGTTGATGCCCAAGTTTTTTACCCTAACGAGAAAATTACTCGCGAGGATAATTTATTGGTGGCCACCGCTAGTGCCGATACCCCGTTAAAAGGGTTGCCAGTTCTGGTTGATGCTTTTGCTAAATTGGCGATTAGCCACCCAGACTTACGTTTGCAAATTATCGGGCGTTTGCGCGACGGGCCTACCAAAGACACCATTACCAAGAACAAGTTGCAAAATCGAATAAGCTTTAAAAGTAATCTTGAACAACAAGAGGTCGCCGATTTATTTCGACGGGCAACCATCGCTTTATCGGCTTCGTTATTTGAGGGATTTGGTTTGCCGGCAGCCGAGGCCATGGCATGTGGCGCACCAGTTATTGTCAGTGATGGCGGCGCATTGCCAGAAGTTGCAGGTAATGCCGGCATTATTGTTCCCAAAGGCGATAGTGATGCATTATCTGTTGCAATTGCTGAGCTGTTGGCTGATCCGACCAGACGTGATCAATTAGGCATTGCCGCCGCCAAACGGGCAAGAGCAGTCTTTTCATGGGAACGCCATGCAATAAAATCTGTGGAATTATACCGAAAGGCCATTCATGCGCACCATACAGCTTGATCGGTTAGACTTGTCTGATGGTATGAAGCTGCTCGATTTGGGTTGCGGTACTGGTAGGCATTTGCATGCAGCTTATTTTGCTGCCGATATGGTTTGTATCGGTATTGATCTGTCTTTGGAGGATTTGATCAAGGCCAGAGACGGTTTTGACAGCTTGCCGGATTTATCCGGTGATCGCGGGCAGGCTTATGGCCTTGGTGTTGGTGATGCACTGCGGTTGCCATTTGCCGATAATACGTTCGACAGAATTATATGCTCGGAAGTTTTAGAACATATACTGGATTTTGAAATGACTTTGGACGAGATAAACCGGGTATTAAAAGAAGACGGTATTTTGGCGGTTTCCGTGCCTAGAGCGTGGCCGGAGCAGATATGCTGGTGGTTATCAACCGAATACCACAATACGCCCGGCGGCCATGTTAGAATTTTTAATGCAAATAAGTTGAAAAAAGAAATTTGTAGCCGTGACTTGGTATTTGATAAAAAACATTATGCCCACGGCCTGCATTCGCCTTATTGGTGGCTAAAGTGCTTGTTCTGGCGACGACGTGATGATCATAAAATCATCTTGGTTTGGAAGAAATTACTGGAATGGGAGATATTGATTGATCCGCCATTATTGCGGCCATTTTCGCGACTTGCTGATCTGTTGATGGGGAAATCGGTGGTTATGTATTTTGAAAGACCGGAGCAGTGAAAAACGTATCGGCAGAGATAGAGCACTGCGCCACGCGGATATTACAATTGCAACAAAGCGATGGCCGGATCAACTGGATTGATGGCGGGATATTTGATCCGTGGAACCATAGTTTATGCGCGATGGCATTAAATGCTGCCGGGTACCAATCACAAGCTAAATTGGCGTTCTCGTATTTGCAACAGTTACAATTATCTGACGGCTCTATGCCCGGCCAATGTGGCGCATCGGCACCGATGGATAAGGATAACCGCAAGATGCTGGCGGATAAAGCTACGCCGCTTAACGACACTAATTTTGCGGCTTTTCCTGTTTTTGCGATTTATCACGGGTTCTTGATCAATGGTGATAAAAACTGGCTAGAAGCGCAATTACCATTGATTGATGCGGCGGTTGAGTTTGTACTTATCCATCAATCTGCCGACGGCGAAATTGCTTGGCGGCGCAAGGAACAAGGCGAAAACCTTGAGGATATTGACGCACTTAGAACCGGTAACTGCTCGATATATAAAAGCCTGTTAGCGGCAATAGAAATTGATCGTATATGCGGACGACCATCAGAAAAGCTGCATGTAAAAACGATGGCGATTGCCGATGCCTTGCGTAACAAGCCGTTTCGTTTTGATCGTACTTGGGAAAGTAAATCGCGGTTTGCCATGGATTGGTATTATTCGGTGCTTTGCGGTGTTATATCAGGGCAAGAGGCTGAAACTGCAATCAATGACCGCTTTAATGAATTTGTTGATGTTGGTCTTGGTTGTCGTTGTGTGTCTGATCAGCCGTGGACAACAACTGCGGAAACTTGCGAATTGGTGA
>JAKITZ010000204.1 GCA_021647805.1 Robiginitomaculum sp. | reverse complement strand
AGCGGTTTTTAAGAGACCAGATCTTGTTGTACTAGGTTTACCAATTCTGATCTTTTGTCGGTGTTTTGCGCGGCATTTGCTTTTCGCCACTGTACATTATCAGTAATTTGTTCGGAAAGCTCCGAGCCAAGCTTCAAGTTCTTGACCGTAACAGTTCCGGCGGCTCGCTCGTCCTCGCCAACGATAACTACTGCCGGTGCGCCGCGTTTATCAGCATACTTCATTTGCGCTTTCATACCAGACGTTCCCATATAAACCTCGGCACGGACATTGGCAGCGCGTAGCTCTTCGGCCATTGCAAAATAGCTGGCCATTTGATCCGGCTCCAACGCCAATATTACCACTGGCGCAGTATTCTGATCACCTAAACGATCAAGCGACGACATTAACGCTGCAAACCTAGAAACCCCGAACGAAAACCCGGTGGCTGGAACCTCTATGCCTTTGAAACGCGCCACTAAACCATCATAACGACCACCGCCGCCAACCGAGCCAAAGTTCATTGGTCGGCCTTTGGCATCTGTTGCCTGCAAATTGATATTGGCCTCAAATACTGGCCCGGTATAATACCCAAGTCCGCGAACAATTGACGGTTCAAAAAACACACAATCCTCATTCCAGCTAGCAGCAGTTACCAGATCATTGATCATGTTAAGATCATTTAACGCCTGTTTTGCCAGTTCGCTATTACCAAGCAGTTTTTCAATTGCAAGCAAGGTGTTGTTGCGATCTTGTTGCCCTGATCTAGTAAAGGCTAATACTTTTGCAATTGCAGCAGCAGTTAAGCCAGCGCCCTTGGTAAAGTCTCCGCTATCGTCTTTGCGCCCATCGCCAAGTAATAACTCGACCCCGCGCTCGCCCAAGCGATCAAGTTTATCTATTGCTCGAACCACAATCCCTTTTTGCAATAAACCTTCATTTGTGTCCGGTACGCCAAGGTCAGCCAGCAACACATCAAGCAAGCGGCGGTCATTTATGTGAACGACAAACTCATCAGACGTTAAACCAACGCCCTGCATGACCTTGGCCGCTAACATGATCATTTCGGCGTCCGCTGCCGGGCTTTTGGTGCCAACAGTATCAGCATCTATTTGGATGAATTCGCGAAACCTGCCGGGACCTGGTTTTTCGTTACGCCAAACCGGCCCGGCAGAAAACCTTCGAAATGGTTTAGCCAAGCCATCATAGTTTTGGGCAACGAACCTCGCCAAAGGTGCGGTATGATCATACCGCAAAGCCAACCATTGTTTGTCATCGTCCTCAATGGCAAACACTCCCGCATTGGGGCGTTCTTCATCGGGCAGGAACTTGCCCAAAGCATCGGCATATTCAAACGCCGGTGTGCTTAATGGCTCAAAGCCATGAGCATCAAAAATGTCACTAGCAGCCTTAATCAAAGCATTTTCAGAACGCAATAATTTACCGTGACGATCTTCAAAACCTTTGACCTTACGGGCTTTAGGGCGAAATGATTTTTGCTTCTTTACTTTGGACATTATTTGTCATGCTTTTTATTGATGTGTTTTAACATAGCTTCGGTGGCCATATCATATTTTGGAGCCTCCATGCCATCTAAACGGTTTTGCATTTGAACCGCCAGCTTCTTGCCCAACTCAACCCCCCATTGATCAAACGGGTTAATCCGGCAAAGATGAGCCAGAACAACAGTTTCATGCTCGTAAAATGCTAATAAACCACCAAGGTTAAATGGCGTTAATTCATCAAGAAGAATTGTAGTTGAAGGGCGGTCGCCGGGAAAATTTGTTTGCGGATTTTGCAAATCTTGCTTTCCGCACATCAAGGCAATTGATTGCGCCAGCAAATTAGCCAGCAGGGATTTGCTTTGTTGCGGGTGGTTCTCGGCATCTTTGATCACACCAATAAAGTCCACGGGAACAGGGTTTGGTCCCTGATGCAGGGCTTGGAAAAAAGCATGTTGAGCATTAGTTCCGGCATCACCAAAAACAATCGGAGCCGCCAGTAGATCCGTTGGCTTACCGGTGCTAGTGACGCTTTTACCGTTTGATTCCATAATTAATTGCTGCAACCAAAGAGAAAGTAATGACAAACGATGTGCATAAGGCACTATCGCTCGCGCCGGCATTTTTAGAAAATTCAAATTCCAAAATGAAATCAACGCTGACAATATCGGTAAATTACGGGACATAGGCGTTTGCAGTAAATGTTGATCCATAGCTCTAGCACCGGCCAATAATTGTTGCCAATTAGCATTTCCCAATGACGCCGCCAGTGAAAGACCAACCGATGACCATAATGAAAAACGACCACCGATATCTTTTTCAAACGCAAAAATATTTTTAGCTCTGATATCAAAATCACCGGCCTTTTCAGCGTTTGCCGTAATAGCATACATCTGCTTGCTAGAGGCATTATCACCCAAATGTTGATTTAACCAATCACGAGCAATTTTTGCATTACTGATAGTTTCGGCAGTGGAAAAAGACTTTGAAACCACGAATACCAATGTCGAAGCCGGATCAAGGCCACTTAATGCATCATTGATACAAGCCGCATCAACATTGGATACAAAACGAACGTTAATTGCCGGCTCTTTTGATCGCTTTAACGCATCATAGACCAAGCGCGGACCAAGATCGGAACCACCAATACCAATGTGAACAATGTGCGATATCCTACGTCCACCAAAGCCGGTTATAACTCCTTGATGCAAGTTTGTGACAAATTGCCGGATAGGCTCTGCCGATTTATTGTTTTGTTTGCGGGCTTTTATGTGACCTGCTGGTCTGTTTTCAGAGATATTGACAATTTCACCTTCTGCCATTTGCGTAAGGAATTTTGACACTTTCCTTTGCTCGGCATAATTTAACAACAAACCAAGCGTTTCGCCATCAAGCTTTTGACGAGAAAAATCAACACGCATGCCGCGCAAGGAAACAGTAAGCTCCTGCAATCGTTCGCCGTCTGTAACGAACAATTCGTTTATGCTGGTAGCATTGATCTGTTTTGCAGCCTTTGCAAGTCTGCGTAATGTGTCATATTCATTCATAGCCCTTATCAACCGCAAGTGTGGCAAAGGATCAAGTCAAAAGGTATTTTTAACAGGTGGTATTTATGAACAAAACTTTTTTCATTGGCGTTATTTTGTTGTTTATTGTTTTTTCTGTGTTTTCACTAATTAAATCAAAAGAACCAGAAAAGCCAATTAAAGAAGCAACTGAAAGCCTGATGGCCAATGTAAATGAATATTCTAAATTTAGAGAATTAGCACAGCAATTACAAAATATTAGCCAAGCAAATGCCGAACAAGTATCTGGTGCTGCAACCGATATTCTTGAAATAAACGAAGATATTAAACAAAGCTTTGATCGGTTTGCAAAACTTGCGGTAAGCACAGCAACTAAAATTGACGATACTAATGGCCCGCAAGACCTAGCTTGTATTTTTCGCGGCATGTCGGCTGATGCCATAGATAAATTGCGAGCACTACAAGCTGCAACCAATTTGAAACAGCAAGAAGCTTTATGGCGCGAAGCAGCCGAATTGTTTGGCGATGTGGATCTAGTGCTAACTCCAAGACCTGACCTGCCACCATGGTCAGGTGAAACCTGTTCCGCTTAAGCCCTTAATTGGCCACTTTTTCCGCCTTTGGATCTAGATCGTGCTCTTTGACCTTACGATATAGTGTCGATCTGCCAATTCCCAATCGCCTAGCAATTTCAGACATGTGTCCCGCATAAGCATTGATCGCAAACTCTATCAGATCACGTTCAATCTCCTCTAAGGCTCGTATGTGGCCAGCTGTGTTGGTGATATGCACCGGGTCATCAGTGCTTGCAGCAGGGCCATCAGAAACGGCTGGAGCGTGGGCTTTGACCACTAAAGCCTCTTCGTCCACACTGGCACTGATCTGGCGGGTAACACCTGAGACATGCGGAAAATCTTCAGTTTCTAACTCGTTTCCTTCACAAAGAACCACTGCACGGAACACGGCATTTTCCAGTTGACGAACATTGCCCGGCCAATCATGCTGTTGCCACTTAAGCAGATCCTGCTCATTCCAGGTGACCGCTTCCCGGTTAAAACGGCTCGCAGCCCGGGAGATAAAGTACGCCATAAGTGGCGCAATGTCCCCGGGACGCTGCCTGAGTGGCGGCACCTCAATACTAACCACATTCAGGCGATAATAGAGGTCAGCACGGAAGTCACCCTGTTCAGACAGATACTGCAGATTGACCTTGCTGGCCGCCACAATGCGGCAATCAACCGGGATGCAACTGTTGCTGCCCAGCCGTTCGACACAACGATCCTGCAAAACACGCAAAAACTTAACTTGTAACAGCAGGGGCATCGATTCAATTTCATCCAGAAAAAGTGTTCCGCCATCAGCATATTCGATTTTTCCGATCCGCTTCTTGGTTGCCCCGGTAAAAGCACCCGATTCATGGCCGAAAATCTCCCTT
>JAKITZ010000203.1 GCA_021647805.1 Robiginitomaculum sp. | reverse complement strand
GTGTATGCGGTTTTGCGGCAAGCAAATGCGACCACTAAAGAAATGCATTTTCCAGCAAAAGTGTATGCGGTTTTGCGGCAAGCAAATGCGACCACTCAAAAGGTTTTTTGGATAAGTTGATGGAAAACAAAAATTGCCCCTTGCGAAGTGCGATGGAATAAGCTATCTGCGCGTCAAATATGTGACTGAATCAGTCATTAACAATAGATATTAGGACAGGTTCAATGGCCGTACCAAAAAGTAAAATCACCCGCTCTCGTCGTGGAATGCGCCGGAGTCATGACCGTTTGGCTGCTGCAACTTATATCGAAGATGCAAATTCAGGCGAATTGCGTCGTCCGCATCATATTGATCTTAAAACCGGTATGTATCGTGGAAAGCAAATTTTAGAGCCTAGTGACGATTAACTAGATCTATGTTGCCGAATTAATTATTTACGCCGTTTTGGGTTTCCCAAAGCGGCGTTTATTGTTTGTATTCATCGTCTAAAAGGCTAAAACATTATAAACTGAGTTTTGCATCAGGAGCAGAAAATGACCGCAATCGTAGACATCCACGCCAGAGAAGTTCTTGATAGTCGGGGCAACCCAACTGTCGAAGTGGACGTATTACTTGAGTGCGGAGCCATGGGCCGCGCGATGGTGCCATCTGGTGCCTCCACCGGCGCTCATGAGGCAGCCGAACTACGCGATGGTGGTGATCGTTATGGCGGCAAGGGTGTGCAAAAGGCAGTTGCCAATGTTGATGGTGAAATTTTCGATGCTCTGTCCGGCATGGATGCGCTGGATCAACGCAGAATAGATCAAATTTTGATTGATCTTGATGGCACGGTGAATAAATCCCGCCTCGGAGCAAATGCTATTTTAGGTGTTTCGTTGGCTACGGCCAAAGCTGGCTCCTTGGCGCAAGGGCTGTCGCTTTATCGCTATGTTGGCGGAGTTAATGCCCGAACATTGCCGGTGCCGATGATGAATGTGATCAATGGTGGCGAACATGCTGACAACCCGATTGATATTCAAGAGTTTATGATAATGCCGGTTGGCGCTGACACTTTTGCCGATGCTTTGCGCATGGGAACCGAAGTGTTTCATGCCCTAAAATCAAAATTACAAGCTGCGGGCTTAAACACCAATGTTGGTGATGAGGGCGGTTTTGCACCGGACATTGGCTCGGCAGAAAAAGCCTTGGAGTTTTTGGATCAGTCAATATCGCAGGCCGGTTATCGTTTGGGCGATGATTTTGTATTTGCCTTGGATTGTGCTGCTTCGGAATTTTATTCTGATGGGGTTTACGATCTAAAAGGTGAGGGCGCGCGCTTTGATTCTGCTGGCATGGTAGATTATTTGCAAAAACTTTGTAACAAGTTTCCTATTTTTTCAATCGAAGACGGCTTGGACGAAGATGATTGGGACGGGTGGAAATTACAAACACAAAAAATGGGCGACAAAGTGCAATTGGTTGGCGATGATCTGTTCGTTACCAATCCAAAACGACTACAGGACGGCATCAATCGCGGCGTGGCGAACTCTATCTTGATCAAAGTCAATCAGATCGGAACCTTGTCGGAAACACTAGACGCAGTGGAAATGGCGCATCGTGCCAGATATACTTCTGTCATGTCGCATCGTTCCGGCGAAACTGAAGATACAACTATTGCTGATCTGGCGGTTGCTACCAATTGCGGACAGATTAAAACCGGATCATTGGCCAGATCGGATCGTTTAGCCAAATATAACCAACTGCTTCGCATCGAAGAAGAACTAGGCGATATGGCGGTTTTTGCTGGTAAAACTATCTTACGGTAGTGAGCATTTTCTAGAAAAAGTGGTAACCGTTTTTGTGGTTAGGAAATGCTTCTGGGCAAGTGGGCAATAAGTAATGAAGGAAATGTTAGAATGGCAAAAGGCAATATTAGCTTTTTCTACAATAATTGTCGCACTCATGATGCCAGCAATGCTTGTTTTGTTTCCACTTCTTGGTTCAAATCTTAACCTTGAACAGCCAAACATGGTAGAAATAATCAAACTTTCATTTTCAGGTTGGATAGGGTTCGTAGTTGTTGGAACAATAATTAATTTAATAATCTCAACAATAAAATTCGTAGTATCGATCCGAAACACTTTTTCATGAAACTGGCCATGGAAAAGATAGTACCATACGTATGGAAGGGGGTATTGGAATTGGAACTGCGTCTGTTGAAAGTAAACTAGAAGATCAAGCCAAAGAACTTTATAAGAGGATTATTGAAGATGAAAATTAATATTAGTTTGTTTCTTTTACTTATTTTCGCTTTTTCCACTTGGGGAACGGAGCTGGTTTCTGGGAGTGAATCGACCAAGCCAACTTTCGTGAATCAAACTTGTATCGCAGGAATGCGCAAAGCGTATCAATCTGTTTATGGTCGAGAAATTATTCATATTGAGATCGGCAGTAACATTGAAGAAGGAGAAACAGTAGAAGATGTAAGGGAACGGATCATTGCAAGAAATCCCGAAGAAAAACATGAGTTAAAAAACTTATTCATAAGCCCCTATAATTTCATTTTAGATGGACGTTTTCATTCAACACTAGCCGCAGAGCCTAGAGTTTCCCAAAGCGAAAATGGTAAAAAGTGGTTGATTCTTGACTTTAAACGAGAGGGACTTCCTTTGCTTTTGGAGCCATGGAGATGTCTTGATTCTGCTACAATCCGTTTTGGAGATGTTGCCTATGGTTGTAGCTGGATAGAAAAACGTGTTCTTGGTAAGGTCATAGATGGTATCGAGGTTCACCAAACTAATGATGGAAAAGAACAACACGGATATTTTATGAGTGCGGATGGTAAAATATTGATGTTCTGGTTTTTGCCTAAAGATTTTAGGTCGGCAATTTTACCGGAAGTTTACATTGCCACAAATGATGGCATTGACATTAAAAACTTGAGAAATTGTATTTCATTGGAAAAGTAGCCGTAGTATCGGGTTATGAGCGTATTGCCATGGTTATAATGCTGTCGGACAAGTGCAGTAATAAAGTTTGTTTGCTTTTTGCCTCGTATTAGCATTATCTTATATTAGAGATAACGCATGGGAGGATGTGCAAATGAGAATTATTCCAATTTTTAGTACCTTTTTGGCAGGTTTTATGTTGCTAACGGCTTTTGCCGCCAAAGCACAAGAAACAATGATGCCGTATATTCAAGGCTCATCAGACATTGTTGATGTTCAAGGTGCTTTAACCGGCGCTGGCTTTGAGATCGTTGGTGAGTATAGCCCTTATGCTGGGGCGCAAGTAATTGCTATTACCAGTGATGGTTTAAAAAATGCAGTCAGCCAATCAGACTTTGGTGGCTATGGTGCAGCTATTCGGGTGTCGATAACCAATGTCGCCGGACAGCGGCAGATCGCTTACAATAATCCAACTTATATGTCGAATATATATCAAATGAGTTCTGATCTATCGGCAGTAAAAACGGCATTGGTATCTGCCTTGGGCAACCAAGGTGAGTTCGGTGCCAAACAGGGCTTAACTGCAAAGAAGCTGCGTAAATATCGCTATGCATTTGGTATGCCGGGTTTTGGCGGCCACATGAAGCTGGAAAGTTATGAAAGCCATGATGCTGCAATAGCTGCGGTTGAGGCCGGTCTAGCCCAAGGTAAATTAGGGATAAGCAAGGTCTATAGGGTTGATTTGCCCGGCAAGGACGAAACTTTGTTTGGTGTTGGCCTTGGGGTGGATGCTGGTGATGGTGGTGATGCCCATGTAATGGCAACTGTTGATAAGGAAGCAATTCGCTCCACTGCGCATTTTCCTTATGAGATGTTGGTCTCAAATGGTGATGTTTACATGTTGGGCGCGCGGTTTCGTATTGCCCAGAGCTATCCGTCTTTGACTATGGGAACATTTATGAAAATATCATCAGCTCCCGGAGCAATTAAAACTGCTTTGAGTGAAGCGGCCAATGGTGCGGAGTAATTAGGGTCAAAACCAAATTGAAAAATGCCCTGAAGTAGTTCGGGGCATTTTTTTGTGGTCTTCTGGCGCAAAGCCAGCAATATTCAGGATCAAACAAAGGGAACAGAATCTAATGAGCTTACCTGCTATTTTACAAGATAATTTGCGATTGCCGTTAATCGGTGCGCCAATGTTTATTCTTTCAGGGCCAGAATTGGTAATCGCGCAGTGTAAAGCCGGAATTATCGGCTCATTCCCGTCGTTAAACGCTCGCCCGATTGAACAATTAGACGAATGGCTGGTGCAAATTCGTGAAGAATTGGCGACATGGGATAAAGCCAACCCAGATCAACTTTCGGCACCATTTGCGGTTAATCAGATCGTTCATCGCTCAAATGTCCGTTTGGAGCAAGATGTTGAGCTTTGCGTAAAGCACAAAGTACCTATTGTGATCACTTCATTAGGCGCGCGGGTCGAGGTATTTGAAGCGGTTCATTCGTATGGTGGAATTGT
>JAKITZ010000202.1 GCA_021647805.1 Robiginitomaculum sp. | reverse complement strand
TCATCAACCACATACGCAATCGCCGGGCGATCAACCACCGGCAACATTTCCTTTGGGATTACCTTGGTTGCCGGCAAAACTCTGATGCCAAGCCCAGCTACCGGTAAAACGGCTTTTCTTATTTTTTGCATTGACCCGACTTATCCTTGTATTAGTTCTATGCTCAGGATTTAATGCAGGTATAGCCATGTGGCAACTGTTAGTGGGTAAGACTTGTATTTAAATAATAAAACGATTTTTTTGAGAATAAATAATGACTAAAATAAAATTTGGCACTGATGGTGTTCGAGGAACGGCAAATATCTTGCCAATGGACCCGCAAACTGTGTTCTATATCGGCCTTGCCGCCGGACAGGTATTAGGCAAAGGCGGTGAAGCGGTCATTGCCACCGACGGACGTAAGTCCGGCTCAATGCTACAAGCAGCACTCTCGGCTGGCTTGGCTAGCACCGGTGTTACTTCTCGCACTGGCGGTATTATGCCAACTGCGGCTCTTGCGCTGGCCGTACAAGAGGCAAAAGTTGATCTAGGGGTGATGATAACCGCATCGCATAATCCAGCCACGGATAACGGGGTGAAATTATTTGCTGCCGGTGGCAGTAAAATATCCGATGCTCAGCAAAGCCAAATAGAAAACTTGATCAATAACCCTCAAGAAATCAACCGCATCCAACCACAGGATATTGGACAAGTCGTCACCGATGATAACGTTGCCGGAGCCTATATACGATTGGTAGAAGGGCTTATCAAAGACAAGCCATTGGCCGGACTAAAGCTGGTGGTTGATTGTGCCAATGGCGCCGCTTCTAAACTTGCCCCTGAGTTATTGGTTAGAGCCGGCGCTGATGTAATTGCCATTTCCAACAGCCCAAATGGCGATAATATCAACCAAAACTGTGGTTCTACCTATCCACAAGCATTAGCCGAACAGGTAATTGCATCAGAAGCTGATGCCGGCATTGCATTTGATGGTGATGCAGATCGGGTGGTGTTGGTTGATGAAACTGGTGAACTAATTGATGGCGATCAAATATTGGCTCGTTTGGCTACTGACTGGCAACAGCAAGGGACTTTGCAAGGCGATCAAGTAATTGCCACTGTCATGTCTAATATGGGCTTGCAAGAGTATCTGCAAAATCTCGGCGTTTTACTTGTTCGCACAGCGGTCGGCGATCGCCATGTGGCCGCAAAAATGAAAGAGTTAAACGCTAATTTGGGCGGCGAGCAATCAGGGCATATCTTATTGCCAACAATAATTTCCTCTGGTGACGGGCTAATTTCTGGCCTGTTACCGCTTATATCTTTGGCTAAATCTAATCTTCCGGCCAGCCAGTATTTGCAGTGTTTTACCGCTAATCCGCAAATCTTACATAATTTACGGCACAATGGCGGTGACCCATTGTCAACGCAGGAAGTTAAAGCGGTAATAAGTGATGTTGAAAAAACCCTTGGAACATCAGGGCGGGTATTGGTTAGAGCATCAGGAACCGAGCCGTTGATACGAATTATGGCCGAAGCAAAAACTATCGTCGCCGCGCAAGCAGCTATTGATAAAATTGCCGAAGCGATAGGTGAGCCTTAAGTTTAATGCTCGCCATGACCGCCTGTTCCTCTTGGCTGAGTATCACTATCCTCGTGAGTTTTTCTTGGCTTTGTTTTTACTATACCGTCATCATCTTCTATTTCTGCTGAACCTTGCCTGGAAGAGCCATGGCCTTTACCTATCAAGGCATTACATGAAGAATTGTGCAGGTTTTCAGCGGCAAACGGTATCGGTGTCCACATCACCCCTCCTGCACCGGTTTTTGCTATAGTGCTGAGGTGCTTACGCATAGAAATGGGAATAACATTACCACCATATATCTTGCGCCTAGGGTTAATATCGTAACGCTCCATCCAGTGGCGGGCTTCGGCATAAGAATTTCCACCATCTTCATATAATTGGATCGCTAAAGCAGCTTGCGCTTGTGGCCAGTTAGCATTGGCCGCCCGCCGGTACTGGCGCAAGCCTTCAGCTAAAATCTTGTCCGGGCTGGATTGCCAAGCAAAATCATGACCAGGGTCTGCGTCCTCATCAGCTTGCTGCGATAGCTTTGCAGCTATTGGTGCGCATTTTCCAGCTCTAGTTGCCGCCACTTCCCAGCCGTTACCTTGCGAAGCCAAGCAAACAAACACCGGCATTGCTGATGCGCAATAGCCTTGATCAGCTTGTCTGATTGCTGTTTGAAAAGCCATTTCAACTTTGGTGCCGCCAGCTGGTGGGTCTTTACGATCAAAGCCGGCTCCGCCTCCACAGGCCGCAACTATCAAGCTAAGAGCAGCTATTGGAATAAAATTGTATCTTTTCATGACTTTTTGCCAACAGCGTTTAATACCCGTAATATAATAAACACCGGAATCACCAAAATTGCACCCAATAACAAATAATCAACTGCCCAGTTGGCCATTTCCAAGCCTTTGGCCCAAGCTTCGGAAATTGTGCCAAAAAAATCACTCCACACTCGTCTGGGATCAATGTTCAAAATCGCTAAAACAATACCAACACCAAGACAGGCCAATATTAGTTTAAGCAAGCCTGAGGGACTAAAGGTAAAAAGTCTTTGTACAAATGACTTCTTTGATTTTGGTTGTGTTATGATTGGTTCTTTCATTTGTTCTACTTTCATTTTGGTATATTCTAACGACACAGGCGAATGAAGCAAGTAAGCTATGTTTATCGAATAGGAGTACCTTAAATTTTGCGTAGCATCAGTAAATTTAGAGTATTAGCCAGCTTTGTGGCAGCCATTGGTTACTCCTTGTTTATGTATATAATTATCTGGGTGTCGCGAAGTGATATGTTTTTTCCTTTTCTGGCCGGCTTAATATTATTACCAGCCGCCATTGGAACATTTACCACTTTGCTTTTTGATCCATACCTTAAACACTCCTTGGCCAAAAACATTGGTTTTACTTTTCTCGTAATGCTCTGTGCTGTTTTGTTGACAGTAATATTCTTTGCCGAAGGAATTATTTGCATAATAATGGCTTTGCCATTTTTTGTTCCTATAGGCATGGTTTCTGTCTTGTTAACAAGATCAGCTATGAAACCGTTTCAACCAAATAATAATAGCAAACACGTGGCACGTTCAGTGGCATTTATTATTCCATTACTGATGTTACCGATTGATGGACTGTTAAATAACCCGACCGAAACCGCCTTTGTAACTACAGAGTTTTTAATAAAAGCTCCTAAGGAATTGGTTTGGAAGCACACAACGTCGATTGCCGAAATACAGCCCAATGAGCGAGTTTGGAGCATTAGCCACAACATTGTTAGGGTTCCGATGCCGATAGATGCAAAAATGCTAGGGTCTGGAGTTGGGGCGGTGCGGCATTTGCGTTGGACAAAAAATGTAAACTTTCGCGAGGTAATTACTTTTTGGGAAGAAAACAGCAAATTAGGCTGGGACTTTGAGTTTGACCAAAACTCTATTCCAGCGAAAGTAGAAGCACATATTGATGTGAAAAGTAATTATCTTGATCTGGCAAGTGGTGAATATGAGTTGATAGCAATTGATCAAAATACCACTTTGCTGCGCCTAACCACCACTTATAAAATCACCACACCGATCAACAGTTATAACCGCTGGTGGGGCAATTTATTCTTGGAAGATTTCCATAATGGCGTGTTAAGTGTGATTAAAGCCAGATCTGAGAACCAAATAATCAGCTCATAATTAGTTAATCTTAGGCGCTTAGCGCCGTAGATAATGCTTGTAGATATTCAAGACGTTCAGCAGCATTGGCTTTTTTCTCATCGGTTTTCGCATCAGATACATCTTCTTTGGCATCGGTAATGTCTTGCGCCAGTTTCGCCGGATCAATATCAGCTAGTTCAACTGCTTCTTCGGCCAAAATCGTCAAACCCTCGGCGGTTACATCAGCAAATCCGCCGCGAATATATATCCGGCGTTCATTGTCGCCTTCAATGATCGAGATAGCTCCGGGGCGGATCGTAGTCATCACCGGCATGTGTAGCGGGTAAACCCCGAAATCACCTTCGGAGCCGGGAACGGTCACGTTATCCACTTCGCCGGAAAAAAGTTCTTTTTCCGGTGAGACCAGTGAGAAATGCAATTTATCAGTCATTGGTAATACCCAATTCCTTTAAGCAGCTTCGGCGGCCAGACGTTCGGCCTTTTTGACCGCATCGGCCATATTACCAACCATATAAAAGGCTTGTTCTGGTAGGTGATCATATTCACCTTCGACCAGACCCTTAAAGCCAGCAATAGTGTCTTTAAGATCAACCAAACAACCCGGCGAGCCAGTAAACACTTCGGCAACATGAAATGGCTGTGACAAGAAACGCTCAACTTTACGAGCGCGACTTACCACCAATTTATCTTCTTCGGATAATTCGTCCATGCCCAAAATAGCAATAATATCTTGCAACTCGGTATAACGCTGAAGTA
>JAKITZ010000201.1 GCA_021647805.1 Robiginitomaculum sp. | reverse complement strand
GGGCGTAGCCAAGTGTTAAGGCATCGTGTTTTGCTCACGTGATCGTTGGTTCGAACCCCGCCGCCCCAACCATTCCGCGGTCATTTTAGGCTGCTGTTATATTAATTTCTTGTGTAATGTATTAAAAGCGCCTCTGAAAAAACAGTGCGAGTCAAGAAGTTTATTTGCAAAAAAAAGCAAAAAAAATGCATTTTGATACATCCTAACGATTGATTAACGCGAAAGAGCGGTGTAAGCCTACCTGAAATAATAACAATGCAAGGCCTAACAAAGGGACTTGCGAATTTTTTGGGAGCTGTGTGTGGTGATTATTCCTACAAAGGTTAAGGCGTTGGCGGTAGCTGGATTGGCTGCGGTTATTCTGGCTCCGACCGCGTTCGCGCAATCTTCAGGAAGTGAAGCGTCTTATAAGGCTGTGTTGCAAGCTATTGCGGATCAAAAGACAAGTTTGGCACAGCAGGAATTTTTTGTCGCGCAACAAGCCGCAAAAATTAATTCACTAAATTCACAAATCGAAGGTCTTGATGATTTGAAGGCAACAATCGAGCCGATGCTCGGGAAAATGACCACCAGCATAGCGGGAAAGATAAAGTCGGATTATCCGTTTGAGTTGGATCGCCGTCTCCCGAGATTGCAGTCATTGGAAGCTTCCATTAAAGATCCAAACACCGCTGTCGGGGATAAATACCGCAAGGCGCTTAATATCTACAAGCTTGAGGTTAATTACGGCCAGAGCATGGAGGCCAAAAAGGGTAACCACCCCATTAACCCAACCATTCGTGTTGGCGACGATCGTTATGAAAAAGAAGAAAGCGGCGAAGTTAAGATCGATAAAAATGGCAATAAGGTAGAGAAATTTGATGGCTCCTTTCTGCGCTATGGTCGCTTGGCCTATGTGTACCTACAGGCTGATGGCACCCAGGCCATGCGCTATGATTTAAACGCTAATGAGTGGGTAGATTTACCCAAGAACAGTATCGCCGACATTAGGCGCGGAGTGAAGATAGCAAGCGGAGAAGCTGCGCCAAATGTGGTGAACGTGCCAATGTTTCCAAATCCTTAATTAGGATGAATTTCGAGCCGAATTTGTGGCTCATCGGTGGTTCTTAAAGGGAAGTGGAATTGCCAAATAAATCGCGAAGCAGGTGGTCTGTAGAGCGAACAAAATTGAAACTAGATCGGAAGGAAGACATGTCGAAAATTTCAAAAATCAGGCCAAAGTTCGCAAGAGCCAGGAGCGTCCTGTTGGCTGGAGCGTGTGTATTGGCTGTCGCCATGCCTGCGCAAGCCCAACTGGAGCAAGCCCTGCGGGTGGCACAAAGTTCAACCGCAGCTAGCGCGGCGGCTCAAAGGCAAGTCGAGCAATCAGATGATACTGCGGAAAGCGCGGCACGGGATTACCGGGCCGTCTTGCAGCAAATTGACAATATGAAATTGTTTGTCGATCAACAGGATATCTATTTGCGCGGTCAAGCCGGTGATATTGAGGCTCTTAGGGGTCAACTTGGATCTGTGGAGCAGGTAAAGCGCGGCATGGTTCCCATGATGCTTTTGATGGCGGCGAGGATTGAAGATTCGGTCAATGCCGACATGCCGTTTAAGCTTCGTGAACGTAAAGAGCGTTTGGCGCGTCTCAAGGAGACGCTGGGTGATCCTTCTATTACGCCGACCGAACAATATAGACAAGTGCTGGCAGCCTATAAAAACGAAGTGGCTTATGGTCAAGGTATGGACAGTTATGAAGGTGCCCACCCAAGCAAGTCGGGTGTTAAGGTTGATTATCTAATGTTTGGCCGGATTTCTTTGATTTATATGACCAAAGACGAAAAGGACCTTGGGTATTTTGATATGGCTGACCGGACATGGAAGTCAGTGGATAGCAGCAATGCTTTACAGGTTCGTCAAGCTATCCGAATTGCCAATGGTGAGGCGGCACCGGAAATAGTGTTTGCCCCTGTAACCGGCGCGAAATAGAGAAAGAGGATATTTCAAATGATTAAATTATCGAAAAACTTAAAAAAACTGAGTGCTTTGTTATTGGGTGCCGTTTTGATGGCGGGGCTGGCAATGCCGGCAGGCGCCCAAATTAACTCTGTTAGCGATTTGCTGGATAAAGTGCGCAGAGACGCGCAAACCACAAAAGCTGAAAACGACAAACGCGTGCGGGAATTTAGATCTCGTGCTAATGAGCAAACTGCAAAATTGAATTCGGCGCGTGCTGAGCTTCGTGCTCTTGAAACGCAAGTCCGAAGCGTTGAGCGAAAATTTGATGCCAACGAAGCGGTTATCGCAAATTTAGATGGGCAGCTAAATTCCGCTCTTGGTGAATTCCGTGATGTGTTTGGTTTGGCGCGTTCCAAAGCTGGTGAGTTTAAAGCGACTTTGGATAGTTCGTTGGTCTCCGCTCAATATCCCGGACGGACAGATGTATTGGGTGAAATAGCCAATTCTAAAGCTCTGCCGAGTTCTGAAGAGTTGAACAAAATTTGGCAGTTGATGCTTGAGGAAATTCAGGCTCAGCGTGAAGTTGTTACATTTGATGCCAATGTTGGCAATAGTGCAAACCCTGGCGAGAGCATGAACTTGACCCGTATTGGTGCATTTAATGTGTTCACTACGGACAGCGGTGAATTTCTTGAGTACAAGAATTCAAAAGAACCGGGCGTTTTACCGCTTACATATTTAGGCAAGCAGCCGCCTAGCGCAATTGGTAAAGCTGCTAAAGCCGTGCTCAATGCTGGCCCTTCTGAGTTGGTATTTGGCCCGGTCGACCCTACGCGGGGTAGCTTGCTAAAAGCTCTGGAGCGTGTGCCGGATAGAAAAGAGCGTGTTGATCAAGGTGGTCCAATTGGGAAAATTATTCTCGGTGTTCTTTTTGTCGGTGGTATTTTCGGTATACTTAACATCATTCGCCTGTTCTTGGTTTCCTCTGCGGTTCGTGCCCAGAAGAAGAAGGCGCAACCGTCTAAATCCAACCCGCTTGGCCGCGTTATGATGGCCTATGATGGTGTGAAGAATAAAGACGAAGAGGTTATCGAACTTAAGTTGGACGAAGCTATTCTCCAAGAAAGTCCGAAGCTTGAATTTGGTCTGAACTTGCTCAAACTTGGTGCGGCGATTGCGCCTCTCCTCGGCCTACTTGGTACGGTGACGGGCATGATCAAAACCTTCCAGGCGATGATGATTTACGGTGCTGGTGATCCGCAATTGATGGCTGGTGGTATTTCCGAAGCTTTGGTTACGACCATGCTTGGTTTGATTGCCGCTATCCCATTGCTTGTCTTGCACAGCTTCTGTTCCTCACTTGCGCGTGGTGTTCAAGGTACACTGGAAGAGCAATCTGCCGGTATCGTAGCACGCCATGTTGAGGCTCGCCGGGGTTAATTCGCGGCAATGCAAAACGGACCCAGTTTAGGCTGGGTCCATGAATTGCCCATAGTCATAGTCGCAAATATTTCGGCTTCATATGGGCGTGAAATCAGGGAATAGGAAGAGGTATTGATATGCCAGAATGGTTAAATCCGAAACTAGCCTATGAAGGATTAATGGACTTTTTTGCCCAAGGCGGTACGACCGTTCTTGTGCCGATTATGATCGTCGCCTTTATGCTGTGGGCTTTCATTATGGAACGTCTTTCATATTATTTGTTTGCTCATGGTGCGCTAAAAACCCGTTTACGGGCGGAATGGACGGCCAGAGAAGATAAGCGTTCTTGGCGCTCACGGGCAATCCGCGATGATTTGGTCTCGCAGGTCAGGCTGAATACCGATAAATTTGTTGGTATTGTTCAGGCACTCGTTGCGGTCGCACCATTGCTTGGGCTTTTGGGGACAGTGACAGGCATGATCGAAGTGTTCGATATTATGGCTTTGTCAGGTTCTTCCAGTGCCAGACTAATGGCGGGCGGCGTGTTTAAAGCGACGATCCCAACTATGGCTGGTATGGTGGTGGCTTTGTCCGGCATGTATTTTGCCAACTGGTTGCCAAAATTGAGTATTCGCGAGACGGCAAAATTTGCCGATACATTGGATATTGGAGAATAATATGAGAAGACGTGTACGCCACGGCGGAGATGACGCCGATGTAGATATGACACCGATGCTCGACATCGTGTTTATTATGCTGATCTTTTTTATTGTGACGGCAACTTTCTTGGACGAGACGGGTATTGATTTAACTCAGCCGCCGCCGCCGCCAAATCAGGACAATCTTGATAAGTCTAAATCTGCTATCTCGGTTTATGTTGACGGTAAAAACAGATGTTCGGTTGATGGTCGCGGTTCGGATTGTGACCGCGTGGTGCTAACAGTGGAAAGTCTTTTGGCTGATAAACCTGGTGCGAGCATTATTTTGAAAGTTCACGAATTGGCAGACAATTTGTATCTGGTCGGTTTGAAAGATAGTTTTGACGACAAGGGTTTCACATCAAAAATCGAGATCAGCAAAGGGTGGAAGTTTAATTAA
>JAKITZ010000004.1 GCA_021647805.1 Robiginitomaculum sp. | reverse complement strand
AAAAATTCCCCACTTTTGTTGGCAAATATAAGTTTATTCTTAGTGGTCGCATTTGCTTGCCACAAAACCTTCTTAAGTGGTCGCAATCCTTTGCCGTAAAACCGGTTCCCACTTTTACTAGGATTGCTCAATACCCACTTTTGTTGGCAAATGCTCTGGCACAACAAAAGGCCGCCCTCAAATTGAGAACGGCCTAAAGTTACTTTAAGCAAATGCCTAAAAGCCTATTCCATTGCAGTTGCAACTTCAGTAAACTTAGATGCAGCATTTGTACCCAGCGCAGTAACAGCTGAGATAATCACAACAGCGATCAAAGCAGCAATTAGGCCATACTCGATGGCAGTTGCACCAGACTCATCATTCATAAAACGTGTAGCAAACTTTTTCATTATTATTCTCCATTTATTGCTAGCGAAATGGTTCGCCAGGATCATTGCGATCCCGCTTGCACCGAACCTGTGATCAATATAGCCAGCGGCACTTAAAACTAGGTTATGAAGCGTGGTAAATTTTATCTTAAATGGATCACTACAAAATCTTTAGAGCAAATTTACTTTTCAGTAGGTATTTTAAGGGGCAATCAATTTGACTTAAACCACAACAAATAAAAGCATTCCCTTATGACCATGAAAAATATAATACTCAGTTTTGTTTTCTTCTTATTAGCTACGCCAGTTATCGCTGAGCCATTTCAAGTAGCCGTGGATAACGCCAAAATATTACGGCTGTCCCGACCAGCTGTTTCGGTAATAATAGGTAATCCGGCAATTGCTGATGCTACGGTGCATGATGGTAAGATGCTGTTCATCACCGGGAAGACTTTTGGTTCGACAAATTTCATCGCCATTGATAGTGATGGCAAGACAATAATAAATCGCAGCCTACAGGTATTGCCTGCTGACAATCGACTAACCTTGCATCGCGGTGGCTATCAACGTAGTTATTTATGTGGTGATGGTTGTGAACCGGTTCCAGGTATCGGTGATGATTCAGAGGCTTTTGACCGTATAATGACGCAACGCAAAGAAAAAGCCGACGAAGGTACTTCTGCAGCTAGTGAATGAAGCCGCAAAACCCACACAAACTTTACCACTGATTAACCCTACCCTTTGGTAGGGGATTAAGTGTTTTCTGCTTTATTGGTCACTATAATTTATAGTTTTCGCCAAAGGCTTAAAAGAAACCATGGCCAGCAATTTTGCCCGCAAAAGAACAGATCAGCTTCTTAAAAGGTTCAGCCGTGCCAATAATGGCGCGACAGCCGTTGAGTTTGCATTGATAGCTGCCCCATTCTTCTTTTTGCTATTTGCCATGTTAGAAATCATCATGGTGTTCTTTGTTACCGTCACCATGGAACACGCAACTATGGAAGTTGCCAGAACAATTAGAACCGGTGAATCACAACAAGCTGGACAATCATCTGGGGACTTCTTAAACGCAGTATGTGCTGAGATGAACGATCTGATCCCTTGTAATGGTAATGTGTCTATTGATGTGCGAACCTATGCTGATTTTGGTGATGTAAACATCACTACCCCAATAGAAAATGGTGAGCTTAACAATGCCGCATTTTTATATAACCCCGGAGAGGCCGGCGATATTGTTGTGGTTAGGGTGTTTTACACTTGGGAAGTGCAGACACCAATGATAGCGGTGATTTTCGCCAACTTAAATGATAACCACCGGTTATTGATAGCAACGGCTGCTTTTCGTAACGAACCGTTTGGGGAGCTTTGAAGATGCGCCAGATATTTTCTAAAATCAAACAGGCGGTAAAAATATTCGCCGCCGAAGAACGTGGGGTCTCGGCGATAGAGTTTGCCTTAATTGCTCCGGCAATGGTAGCGTTCTTATTGGGGTCAATAGAAGTCAACTTATTACTAACTGCCGATCGTAAAATAACACAGCTAACCAGCACTATAGCTGATCTAGTAGCGCAAGACGATGTAATAACCGCCGATGAAATGGACGATATCTTTACTGCTGCTTCGGCGGTTTTACAGCCCTATAGTTCGGCGCCATTAAAAATGCGAGTTACCAGTGTAATGATGGACAATTCGGGAAACGCTAAGGTTGCTTGGTCACAAGGAAGGGGCATGACAGCTCTTTCACCGGGATCCAGCATTTCCACCCCTGATGGACTATTACAAAACAATACCAGCGTAATAATGGCACAAGTAACCTATGATTATGACAGCTTAATCGGAAGTTTCGTTAATACAAACATTCAACTTGACGATACATTTTATTTACGCCCGCGCCGTTCTGCTGCTGTTGCTGGGCCCGCACCATAGGTCGTGTTGACATTTAGGCTCTTTTCATAAAATAGATGATTTTCTTAAATTGCGAGCCTGAACCGGCAAATTGCAATATTTCATTATCACCTAAATCAATCTGCTTAACCGCTTTAACACCGATAAGCGCATTGGTTATAAAAACCGCATCAGCTTTTCGTAAATTTTCTAAGGGATATTCACCGGTTTTAATATTTCCGAATTTTTCTAATAATCTGGCTCTGGTTATTCCCGCCAGCACCGCACACGAAATAGAAGGCGTATAAATATTATCACCGGTAATCCAGAATAAATTCGCGGTTCCAGCGCAACTAAGGTGTCCCTCATTATCCAGCAACAGGCTCTCATTACCTTTTGCTCCTGACACCAACAGCCTTCGCGACATAACCATGTCTATATGGCTTAGTGTTTTATGGACTGAGCTGGGATTGCCCTGAACGCGGCGTATCGTTGATAAAGCCAAATGCAGCGGTTGGTTGGTATCTACCGGTTCGGGAAAAACTCGTAACAATAAATTTGCTCGTGCCGAGTTTGGAATATTAATACCACGCGACCCAACACCACGACTTAATAATATCCTTGCGCTGCCGTTTTTGATTTTGTTACGAATAGCTAACTCATGCAAAGCAGACAGAGCTGCTTCACCATTGCCAATGTCATCAAACAATAGCTCCATTGATGAATTTCTTAGCCGTTGCCAGTGAGCAGAGAAAAACCTTGGATTGCCCTTTTGCAAGCAAATGGTTTCAAACAAACCATCACCCAGCGATAGACCGCGATCACTTAGCGGCCAAACAATGTCTTTGGCAGCACAAAACACGCCATTTATCCAGACAGTTTCTTCAACGGACATTTTGCACACTTCCAGCCAACTGGCGAAAAACACTTGCCTTATCGTTCATCTCGCCGGCTTCGGACAACGGATCAGAGTCAGCAACAATGCCGCCTCCGGCTCGAAATGTTACGTCCCAGTTATTGTCGGAATTTCGCTGCATGATCAATGTTCTGATCAATACATTAAAATCCATCGCCCCATGATCCGATATAAACCCAAGCGCACCGCAATAAGGGCCACGCACAGCGCTCTCTAGCTCAGCAATTATTTGCATAGCGCGTATTTTTGGTGCGCCCGTAATGGAGCCGGGCGGAAATGTCGCCCGCAATAAATCTATCGCAGTAGCATCTTGCTTTAGCCTACCGCACACAGTCGATACCAAATGGTGGACATTAGCGAATGATTGCACAGCAAATAGTTCTGGTACATTTACTGAACCAGCTTCACAAACTCGCGATAAATCATTGCGCATAAGGTCAACTATCATCAAATTCTCGGCTCTATCTTTTGCGCTACCAAGCAGTTCTTTCATCAATGCTTTGTCTAATTCTTCTGTTTGCCCTCTAGGTCTTGTTCCTTTTACTGGATTGGCGCTTACTGTCCCGTTAGCACTAAGCGATAAGAACCTTTCCGGCGAGTTCGATAATACTGCTTTATCATCACCAAGCCTAAAACTCACACAAAACGGAGCCTTACTAATGGCCACCAATTGCTCGAACAATAGATTGATGCTGGCATCACCAGCTAATTCAGCGGTAAACTCACGGCTAATATTAGCTTGAAATATATCTCCTTGATGAATGTACTTGATAACCTTGCTAACGGTTCTGGCAATCTGATTATCAGAGCAATTACTGCTAAACTTGTGTAAAAGTTTGCCTAAAGGCTCGTTATTAGCCCTATCGCCAATAGTGCCCAGTTGACTTAAAAAACGCTTTGCCAGCACAGGGTCAGGGGCGATAATATAAGACTTTTGCCTGTGATGATCAAACAGTGCACAACACGGATATTGCCCGAACCCTATATCAGGCCAGTTACTCTTGGCTGGTATATCAATGTTTTCCAATTTGCAACCAAATTCATAGCTAAGCAAACCGGCCAAACCACCAACAAACGGAAAATGATCAAGGCGGCTGTCAAGGTTCGTGTTGATCGGTAGTACGCTTAAAGCCTCTGCGCCATTTTGTATAAAAACAGCTTCTGGTTCGGCGCAAAAAATTGACCATTTGGCGGTAGGTTGATCGCCACTGGAATGAAATAATATTGACCAAGGATTTTGCGCTATTGGTGCAAAAGCAGTTAACGGGTCTCGCCAAGGAATTTCCAGAACATATTTTGAGCGCCTAGCGGTCATAACATTAACAAATCAAATTATCTTTCAACCGTTGTAAATCATCGGCATCAAGTTCCAAGCATTTGCGGGCATATCGTACCGGATCGGTCAATATATCACCAGAGAGGGGCAATAGGTCTTCTGTAACACCTAACATCGGAAATAAAATTTCCGCCTCAATATCTTTACCTAAACTTTCAGAAACTTTTTTTGCAATAATCGGTAATTTGTTTTCAATATCTACTGCCTTATTGGTTAGCACGTAATCTGTCATTATGTTTTCTTCGCTAACACCTAACAACCCCAAAATAAGTGCCGCCAGTATTCCTGTACGATCTTTGCCGGCTGCACAATGGATCAATACCGTTTTGCTCTGCCCAAGCCGCAATATGGTTTGGCGGAATAACTGCTGATGATGGTCCTCAATTGGAATTCGACGATACGCGCTACGCATATAATTCTGGACACTGTTTTTAGTTAAATTCCCTTCTCGCAAAAACTGTATGTGCGGCGGGTCTTTCATATTGCCGCCATCGGCTACTAATTGTTCCAATGGCAGGTCTTTCGGAAATATATTTGGTTGCAAATTTCGTTCGGCCAAGCGCCGCAGGTCGACAACGACCTGAACCTGTAACTCTCTAAATAGTTCATGAGCCTGATCTTTTGCATCAGCCCAATGAGCAGAGCGCAAGAGCTTACCAGTTACAACTTGCCCACCATAAGAGCTTTTCCAACCACCATAATCGCGAAAATTATTGACTTGGGAATTTGCAAAAATCCGGCCACTACTCATCTAAACGGTGGCTCTTCAAAGGCGCGTAATTTACGACTATGTAGCCGGTGAGCTACGTCATTTTTCAAAATTCTGATAGTCTCGAAACCAATTAACATATGTTCCCGTACCGATTTTTGATAAAACAAATTAGCTGATCCAGGTAATTTTATCTCACCGTGTAACGGCTTATCAGAAACACACAATAAAGTTCCATAAGGCACCCTAAAACGAAAACCATTGGCAGCAATGGTCGCGCTTTCCATATCAACAGCAATAGCCCTAGAGCGATTTATCATCTTGGTTTCATGAGTATAGCGAAACTCCCAATTCCTATCGTCTTTTGAAACAACAGTTCCGGTGCGTAGACGGCTTTTAACTTTATCCATTCCTTCGCCAGAAACATTGGCCGTTGCTTCGGCAAGCGCCACCTGTATTTCGGCCAATGCCGGTATCGGAATATCCAGCGGCACCACGTCATCAAGAACATGATCATTGCGATGATAAGCATGCGCTAGCACATAATCGCCCAGTCGTTGAGATTGTCGTAAACCGCCACAATGACCGATCATCAACCAGCACTGCGGCCTTAAAACCGCCAAATGGTCGGTAATAGTTTTGGCATTCGTTGGCCCAACACCAATATTGACCAAGGTAATTCCCCGCCCGTCTTTAGCGCGCAAATGATAAGCTGGCATTTGATATTTACGCCACGGAGCATCATCGATTTTTTGCCTAGCATTTTTGGTGTTTTTATCAACAGTGACGAAACCAGAAACTGAAAGTTCAATAAATTCATCACTTTCTTGTAACTGCTTTAAGCCCCAATTGATAAACTCGTCCACATACCGATGGTAATTGGTAAACAATATAAACGGTTGAACATGTTCAAACGGCGTGCCGCAATAATGATACAAACGATGCAATGACAAATCGGTTCGCGGAGCATCAAACAATGCCAATGGACGGCTGCCATCGTCTGATACAAAATCACCATCAGCAATCTCATCGCCGATAGCCACCAGATCAGCATAAGGAAATACTCTGGCCAGTTCACGCGGATCAGCATTTTCCATGTTCAGTTCATCAGAACCATCAAGTACATAAGAGTATGGAATTTCAACAGCCGATACGCCAACCTCAATCTCGATCTGATAATCGCCAAGCAGTAATGTCAGTTGTTCTTCAAGATACGAGCGAAACAATTCCGGCTCGGTAATGGTGGTAACATAAACACCGGGTTCTGAAAATTTACCAAATGCTCTGGAAAACACCGCTGGCTTACCATCTGGCTCATAAGTGATCCGCAACTCTGGATAAGTAAAAACCCCGGATTTTCTAGCTTGCATCTCTGGAACAATGCCAGTTTTCAAATAAGCCGCTAGCGCCTTTTGCAACCGTGACGTTGCTTGCTGATACAGATCAGCCAATTGATCGACAACTTTTGCAGCCTCAATACTTGCTTGCTCCTTGCTCATTTAGGTACTTTTGCGAACAAACGTAACTGCAAAATAAGGCTCGCCATCAAACAAGTCTTTAGCTGGTTGCATACCGTCAACCACCTGAAACAGGTGCGGCTCGATGCGCCCTTCCATGCGATAACCGCGCTCTGACATCTTTGAACGATGAAATTCCATTGCAGCTTCGGTAAAGCTTTTTGCCAAAATAGTCACTCGATCCGGCGTATCAGTCATAACACTTTCCTCATTTTCATATTTATTGATATGTAAAAGATAAAATGACCGCTGTTAACAGACTTGTCGAGTGGAAAAGTTCAACTGAGCATCAATGTGCTTACTTAAACATTAGCTAGCTTACCCGCAAACCTGCTGGGAAGTTTGTTTTACCGCACGATATTCATCAACCAGTTTAGATATTGATTTATACAAAGTTTTTGGATCTATCGGCTTTGAGACATAATCGTTCATTCCCGCAGCAAGGCAGGTTTCCCGATCCCCAAGCATCGCATTAGCGGTCATGGCAATTATTGGTACGTCAACATTAATACTGTCACTGTCTCGCAGGGTTTTCGCCGCAGTAAGCCCGTCCATTACTGGCATTTGAATATCCATCAACACCACATCAAAATAACTGTCCGCCAGCAGCTCAAGTGCCTCTTGTCCATGACCAGCCCAAACCACTTCACCACCAATAGGTCGCAAGAATGCCGCCAAGACCCTTTGGTTTATGGGATTATCTTCTACTGCCAATATCCGCAAACTATCATCGGTAGGTTTTGGTGCAGCAGCAGGTTTTGCAACGAGTGGCGCGATTGCCCGCTCGGTAACCTGTGCTTTTGGTACATTGTCAACGTCTTTGGCTTCTTGGTTTTGCGACTTACTACTTGTTTCAAAACTGGCAATAAAATGGAAAATAGAACCAAGGTTTTCTTTTGATTCAACAACTAAATCACCGCCCATCATTTGCGCCAATTGCCGTGATATAGACAGGCCAAGGCCGGTACCGCCATATTCACGTGACGTACTGCTATTGGCTTGCACATAAGCATTGAACAGATTTTTTTGCACTTCTTCGCTCATACCAATGCCAGTATCGCGAACCGAGAAGTCTACTTCTACCTTGCCATCTGCAAGCGGCTTGGCATGTACAGACAGTATTACGGAGCCAGAGTTGGTGAACTTGGCAGCATTGGACAGCAAATTCGATAATATCTGCCGGATACGTACTGAGTCACCACGAATCGCCGATATTACCTCATCACCTATTTCCAACGAAAACGCCAACCCCTGTGCCTCGATAGTTGGTCGCCACAATCGAACCATTTTTTGTAACATGTGGCGTAGATCAACATTGGTATTTTCTAATGAAAATTTCCCGGCATCAAGTTTGGACTTGTCTAAAAGATCATTTAACAGCGACATCATCACATCACCGGCGTCAATGATAGTTTTGACGTTTTCCAATTGATCTTCTGTCATATCAGTTTCTGCTAGATGCTTTGCCATGCCCAAAACCGCATTCATTGGCGTTCGCAATTCGTGGCTCATCATTGCCAAATATTTTTCTTGAGCCTCAAATACTTCTGAAGCATCAGTTGCTTGTGCTTTTGTGGTTTCAGGTTTAACCGCAGCCGCAGCTGTTCTTAAAACGCATAATCGCTTACCATTTTCACCGGTTTTCAATACAAACAAATTGACATCACAGCTAATACTGCTCGCAGATAAAGTACGACCCGCGACATTTTTTTGCTCTGCTAAAACAGCGCCTTGAGCGTGTTGTAGACTTTCATCAATCACTAAGTCCGGTATAAATTGATCAAGTTTTAGAACATCTAGCGGCCCTTGCGGTATTGCCAATAATTTGCGCGCCGCCGGATTAACATCAATAATGGTATTTTCTTCGTTCAACACCAAAACCGCATCATCTAAACGATCAAGCAGCGTATGGGTGCGGCTATCGCCTTCACGATAGCTGCTATCAACCAAGCGCACGAGTATGTCGGGATTTAGCTTACCATCACGGATTGATAGGCGAACTTGCTGTTCAAGTTTTTTATGCATATTCAAAATTCCAGCTTTGAACCGCAACTCTGCAAACAAATGGTTTGATATTGTGTTAAATTTTTCTACTAATTACAGGTTCAATTATTTATCCGGCTTTCTTGTCAAACATGTCCCAGACACCAGCATCACCATGCCACTGCCCCTTTGTGGCTCCTTTGGAGTATTCAGTGGCTCTGGCTTCAAAGAAATTAGCGTGTTCAACACCGTTTAGTATCTCGGTTAGCCACGGGATCGGGTGTTCGGATATGCCGTAAACTTTTGGTAGTTTTAACTGGCCAAGCCGCCAATCGGCAATATAGCGGATATATTGCTTGATATCATCTGGCTCCATGCCTTCAACCCCGCCCATCTCAAAAGCCAAATCGATAAATTGATCCTCAAGACCAACAACCGTTTTACAGCAATCAACAATATCGTCAGCAACAGATGGGGTCACACAGCCGGTCTCGGCGGCGAATTCATGATACATTTTGATCATGCCCTCACAATGCAGACTTTCATCACGCACCGACCATGAAACGATCTGCCCCATGCCCTTCATCTTGTTAAAGCGTGGAAAATTCATCAACATCGCAAAGCTGGCAAATAACTGTAAGCCTTCGGTAAAGCCACCAAACATTGCCAAGGATCTAGCAATGTCTTCATTGGTATCGGTTCCAAATTCGGCCATGTAATTGTGTTTGGCGGCCATGCTTTCATATTCCATGAACGCGCTAAACTCACTGTCCGGCATGCCAATGGTTTCCAGTAACAGTGCATAAGCTGCAATATGTACCGTTTCCATATTCGAAAACGCCGCCATCATCATTTTTACCTCGGTCGGTTTAAAGATGCGGCAATAATGCTCCATATAATTATTGTTGACCTCGATATCGCCCTGCGTGAAGAATCTGAATATTTGGGTTAGCAAATTGCGCTCTTTGTCGGACAATTTATTTGCCCAATCATTACAATCTTCACCCAATGGAATTTCTTCTGGGATCCAGTGAACCTGTTGTTGCTTTTGCCAAAAATCAAACGCCCACGGGTAACGAAAAGGTTTATAACCAACAGAAGGGGTTAGTAATCCGGGGGTATCTAGTTTCAATTTCATAACATATCTCTTGGTATCGGGAATCAATTTATCCAATAATTATCTACATGGTGTGCTAGATTAGGCTGCAAACCACAAGCCCTTGTGTTGAAGCATTTACCAGAAAACTGGCATTTCAACTTACAATGCACCTGTACTTTCCTTGATTACCTGTTGTTTTATAACCAAAGTTAGCATTAAAAAACTCGTTGCTTATTTTTCTAACTTTCCCCAGTGGATAAACCTTAAAAAGTCTCGTCACGAAACAATATTAGTTTTACACATCACTAAAGCAATATTTTGTCAAAACGCATGTTTTGCTTAGTTTATCGCGTATTAACCATATCAAAGAACCGCAAACCCGCCTGTTAGTACGCCTTGCAACACCATTATAGCAAGAGCGGGCATTGGGGGGTATGTCTGAAACTTATCCCCGCCGCTCAAGTGCTATTAAGGGGTAATGAGGGTGCAATCTTTGCCAATTAACCCTTGGCTCAGATAACCTCTTTGGCAATGAGCGCTAATTGAGGGTCAAGCAGTAGTGCAAAGCAGATCCCTATTCACCCTCGCCAATTCCGTCACTCCGGATTTAATCCGGAGTCCAGCATTGCAATCTCAACATCAAGGGTAGTTGATGAATTTTGCCGTAACCCTGATTTACCCTCTTTCTTATTGTGTCCTTGCACCTACCAATATATTTCAAATCATCGCCCACAAAATAGACATAAACTCCCTTCTTATTGATAAAGTACTCATCATCAATCCAGAAGGAATTTACCAAGAGACCTTTCAAGGTATTTAGAATAATCGGAGTCAACGCGGTCTTTCAGTTTGGCATAACGTTTGTGCTCAAGCGTCTCGGCTAAAGTCTTATTGTTTTTATTGGAAAAAACATTTGTTGCTTTCTCATTCTCAAATCGGATGTTTATCGATTCAAAAACAAGCTGTTCCATACCATTTACTGGCGGACTTATTTTAAGAGTTCTATCCCTCACTTTGCTATAATACAAAATGCACCCTCAAACAATATGCCCCAATAATCGTAAGCGGCTGATCCCGCCATCGGGAATGATGTTCAGGCGGATATGTGAGACTGTCTGGCCATTGCTTAGCTTAAAGTGATGTTCGGTGTCGGCCTCGCATTTTTGTTGATCAATCAGTATCGGCCAGTCTTGCGCCTGTTGCAGAATTTCCTCGTCGCTCAAATTCTCGCACATCGCCGCTTGCAGATAAAAACGATCAGGGTAATTGCCCTTGAAATGTTTGGTGTCGAGTAATATTTCCTCGATTATACCGGGGTGAGCCAAGGCCAAAACTGCCCAATCATGTCCCGGTTTACGCCGGCGGCGGGTTTCCCAACCATCGCCCATATTGATACCCTTACCTGGCGCAATCAGGTTTTCCGGTACTCCGAAATGTTGGTTATTGCAACCAAGCGGCCGCCCACCTAATTCCAGTGCCGCAAGGTCAATTTGTTTATTTTTGTCAAAGTCTGACCAGTCGCGAGCAATTCTGCCATAAGCCCGCAATCTGGCCACTCCCCCATCAGGGTAAATATGTAAACGTAAATGCGAAAACGGACCGGAATTTTCAGTTTTCAAGACAATATTGCTATCGCCGTGTAACTCGATCTTGGCGATAATATCTGTCCATTTTTGGTTTTCCGGCGGAATATCGCCATCATATAAACAGGCCTCGACACTGGCTGCCGGTGGAAAATTTCCGGTAAAATGACTGGTATCTATTTCTATTTGTTCGACAGTTCCGGGACTGCCCAGTTTGATAGTGCAATGGTCATGGCCAGACACCCGTTTACGCCGGCTTTCCCAGCCGTCCATCCATTTACCATTGTCGTCGTATTTGTTCGGGATAAACACCGGATCGGCTGGCAGAATTAACCGTGATTTATCGGCAAAAAAATCATCAGTTGCATAAACAACTTTCGCCCCAAGGCGCGGTTGCGCCAGATTGATCAGGCTGGAATTTGGCGTTTGCTGGTTCATTTATATATTTCCTTGATCCGGAATTTGGCTATCCGGTTTATTTGTTTTAAGGCCTCGAAAAATTCGTCTTGCGTTGAATTGTTCAAACGCGCCGCAAATGCGGCCAAGATAGAGCTTCTATTATGTCCCTTTACCGCAATGATAAATGGAAAGTTGAATTTTTCGGTATAGGCGTTGTTCAGTCTCGTAAATTCAGCAAATTCTGCTTTTGAACATTGATCCAGTCCGGCGCCTTTTTGCTCATTGGTGCTTTCATCGGTTAGATCGCCAGCAATCGCAGCTTTGCCGGCCAGATCCGGATGAGCGCAGATTAGTTCCAATTGCGCTTGTTTGTTGGCATTTAACATGGTTTTGGTCATTAATGCCGCAAGATCGTCGGCGGTTTTTATAGAGCTGCTTAACAACGGATAAGTTTGTTTTGCTACCCATGGCGAGTGCTCGTAAACACCGCCAAATTTATCAACAAATTGCTGTTGGTTTAATTCGCTTAAATTCATTTCTCAAGCTTCCTTGAAAGGAAAATTTTGCCGCCAATGGCGGGCAATTTCAATACGCTTGCAAACCCAAACACCTTGGTGTGCTGTGATGTGGCGCAAGAATTTCTCTAATCCGGCCAGCCTAGCCGGGCGACCAATTATCCGGCAATGTAAACCGATAGATAACATTTTGGGGGCAGTTTCGCCCTCAAGCAGCAATACATCAAAAGCATCACGTAAATACTCAAAAAACTGCTGGCCAGTATGAAATCCCTGCGCGGTACAAAACCGCATATCATTGGTGTCCAAAGTATATGGCACAATAAGGTGCGGCTGTTTTACTTGTGTCGACCAAAATGGTAAATCGTCGGAATAATCATCTGCATCATATAAAAAATCGCCCTCGTCGGCGACTAATTGGCGGGTGTTTGGCGAGGTTCGACCAGTGTACCAGCCAAGTGGCCGTGCACCGGTAAGCTCGGTGTGCAGCTGTATAGCCTCTAACATGTGGGCTTGTTCGGTTTTTTTGGGAATGTTTTGATAATCGATCCAGCGCAAACCATGACAGGCAATTTCATGATCGGCAGTAAGGAGTTTTTCCACCACTAATGGATTGGCCTCTAATGCTTTAGCTACGGCAAAAACCGTTAATGGTAATTGATATTTCTCGAATAAATTCAACACCCGCCAGACACCGGCTCTGCTGCCGTATTCATAGAGTGATTCCATGCTCATATTTCTGGCACCGACAACTTCACCGGCACCAATCATTTCTGAGAGAAATGTCTCGGCACCAGCATCACCATTAAGCACGCAATTTTCCGCACCTTCTTCATAATTCAGCACAAATTGTACGGCAATCTTTGCGCCATTCGGCCAATTTGCTTTTGGTGGATTTGCACCATAACCTGTCATATCACGTTGCATTGAAATTTTATCCATGGGATTCCCTAATACCAAATTTTGTCCTATCGTTATACTCCATCGACCCAAAAAGTGGGTACCGGTTTTTGGTTAAGTTGATGGAGAACAAATTAAATTATACTAAAAATTCCGCCCGATTCGGTGTTTTTAGTATAGTACAACACGCAAAATGATACGAGAGAGAAAATGGCCGGATTAACTACTCATATTTTAGATACTGCCAATGGCCTGCCGGCTAAAGGTGTTAGAATTGAATTATACGATGATAAAACCGGTAAGTTATTGGGTGAATTTGTCACCAATGATGATGGCCGTTGCGATCAGCCGCTATTAGCTCCTGATGAAATGAAAATTGCGGTTTATCGCTTGGAGTTTTTTACTGCTGATTATTTTGCTGCACGAGGTCATGAGCTTTCCGATCCACCGTTTTTGGATCAAATTACAATTCGCTTTGCTATTGCAGATACGAAATCACATTATCATGTGCCATTATTGGTTTCACCATTTGCCTATTCCACCTATCGCGGCAGTTGATACGCATGAGCCAGTTACAGACGATCAATTTTGTACTTAATGGCCAACAGGTCAATGTGTCTATGGACGACACACAGCAAAGCCTGTTGTCATTTTTGCGCGATAGTGTTCGCAAGACCGGCACTAAAGAGGGCTGCAATGAGGGCGATTGCGGAGCCTGTACCGTGGTCATCGGCAAAGCAAATGGTGATAAGGTTAAATACAAAGCGGTAAACGCCTGTATTTTGTTATTGGCGCAGGTCGATAATTGCGAAGTTATAACTGTCGAGGGTGTGCAAGGAGATGATGGAGCATTGCATCCCGTGCAGCAGGCTCTGGTCGATTATCATGGATCGCAATGCGGGTTTTGCACGCCGGGTTTTGTAATGTCGCTGTATGCTCATTATCGTAATCGTCTACCGGCAGATCGCCAAACCTTAAAAGACACTTTGGCCGGTAATCTTTGTCGTTGTACCGGCTATGGGCCGATATTGGCGGCGGGACAGGCAATGTATAATTATCCAGAACCCAAGGGCGAAAATACAGCTTCTGATGCAGCTGTATTGACTCAAAATGACGCTCAAATACAAAACTCTACTGCTGAAATTTTCTCACCAAAAACCGAAGAACAGTTACAAGAATTATTGCAAAAATTTCCCGATGCTACTTTGTGGGCAGGCGGTACTGATACCGGTTTGTGGCTGACCAAAAAGTTGCAACACTTGCCACGTATTATTTTGCTTGGAAAAATTGCCACACTTAATTTTGTCAAAGATCGTAAGCAAGGTTTATCTATCGGGGCAATGGCCAGTTACAGTGATGTAATAGGTATTATTGCCGAAAAATGGCCGGCTTTTGGCGAAGTAATACGGCGCACCGGTTCCACGCAAATTAGAAACTCCGGAACTATTGGCGGCAATATTGCCAATGGTTCGCCGATCGGTGATATGGCGCCAATATTGATTGTACTGGGCGCTAAACTGGTTTTGCGAAAACAAGGACAACAGCGAGAGATATTGCTGGAAGATTTTTTTATAGAATATGGCAAGCAGGATTTAGCGGCTGGTGAATATCTGGCTGAAATTTTAATTTCGAAACAAGCTGAACAATTAGAGTTCAGAACATGGAAGATTTCCAAACGCTTTGATCAGGATATTTCCGCAGTTCTTGGCGCATTTTCTTGGGAAGATGATGAAGATAAAATTGCTAATATGCGAATAGCTTTTGGCGGCATGGCGGCGACACCCAAAAGGGCAAAAGCCACTGAAGATGTATTGCGAGATAATATCGTTACAGAGGCTTTGCTAGATAAGGCGTGCCAAGCATTGAATGAGGATTTTACTCCGCTAAGTGATATGCGGGCATCAAGCAGTTACCGACAGGAAATTGCCGCCAGTTTATTGCGAAAAGCATTTGCCAATAAGCCTGTTTCTTTGGCCAAGGCCGATGAGGTAAGCTCATGAACAATAAAACCGACATGGTTGGTAAACCGATAAAACACGAAAGCGCCTATGCCCAAGTAACCGGACAAGCGGTTTACATTGATGACATGCCAGAATTACCGCAAACTTTGCATTTGGCATTTGGTCGATCAACCAAGGCGCATGCAAAGATATTATCTATGAATTTGGCGAAAGTCCGTGAGTTTCCCGGCGTAGTAGCAGTATTTTGCGCTGATGATATTGTTGGCAAAAACGATGTCAGTCCGGTGGCCGGTGATGATCCGCTTTTTGCCAGTGACAAAGTTATCTATCATGGGCAAGCCTTGTTTGTTGTGGCCGCCAATAGTCGCAAAATTGCTCGAAAAGCTGCCAATTTGGCAATGGTGGATTATCGGGAATTACCGGCTATTTTGACCATCTCGCAAGCGCGACTTGCCGATGCCAGATTAGAGCCTTGCCAGATAATGCGCCAAGGCGATGCCACGGGATCTATTGCAAATTCGGCTCATCAGGTTTCGGGAAAGTTGTCCACCGGTGCGCAGGATCATTTTTATCTTGAGGGGCAAATTGCCTATGCTTTGCCGCTAGAAGACCGGCAGATGAAAGTATTTTCCTCGACCCAGCACCCATCAGAAGTGCAAATGGGTATTGCTCATGTTTTGGGTTTATCCTCAAACAAAGTAATGGTTGAAATTAGGCGCATGGGCGGCGGGTTTGGCGGCAAAGAAACCCAAGCCTTATTGATCGCAGCGGCGGCAGCTCTGGTAGCTGATAAAACCGGCAGGCCAGCCAAATTGTGCCTTGATCGTGATGATGACATGATCATGACCGGCAAACGACACGGTTTTGAAATGTCGTATAAAGTAGGCTTTGATGAAGAAGGTTTGATCGCCGGAGTGGAATTTGATCTGGCTTCGGATTGCGGTTGCTCGATGGATTTATCGGCGGCGATCAATGATCGAGCGATGTTCCATCTGGACAACGCTTATTTTCTGCCAAATGTTACTATTCGCTCTGAACGGTTTCGTACTAACAAAGTATCTGCCACCGCGTTTCGTGGCTTTGGCGGGCCGCAAGGCATGATCTTGATCGAACGTGTTATGGATCATATTGCCAATGAACTTGACCTTGATCCGTTAATTGTTCGCCAGCGTAATTTTTACTCAAAAGACCGTGATATTACCCCTTATGGCCAACAAGTAACTGATTTCGAAGTGCCGCAAATAGTCGAACAATTGGTAAAAACCAGCGATTATTTGGTGCGAAAAACACAAATTACCGAATGGAATAATCAACATCAAAACCTAAAACGCGGGCTTAGCCTGTCATTGGTAAAATTTGGCATTTCCTTTACCACCGGCTTTCTAAACCAAGCCGGCGCATTGGTGCATGTCTATCGTGATGGCAGTGTGATATTGAACCATGGTGGCACCGAAATGGGACAGGGATTGTTCATAAAAATATCGCAGATCGTGGCACAGGTTTTCGGACTTGATGTTAGCCAAATTCAAGTTACGGCGACTGCCACCGACAAAGTGCCAAATACTTCGGCAACAGCCGCCTCTTCTGGCTCAGACTTAAATGGTATGGACGCCAAAATAGCCGCACAAACAATATCTCAGCGGCTGGTTGAATGTGTGGCGGAAGATTTTAATTGCGACAAAGATCAGGTGGAATTTATCGACGGCAATGTGTGTTTTGACGATCAAAAAATTCCGTTCTCAGAAATAACCGAACGGGCTTATCTGGCGCGAGTATCGCTGTCCTCGACCGGGTTTTACGCCACACCGGATATCTTTTATGATCGCCCAAAACACCAAGGCTCGCCGTTTTTGTATTATGCTTATGGTGCGGCGATCAGCGAAATTGAACTAGATGTTATGACCGGCGAAGCCCGATCGCGACGGGTAGATATTTTACACTCTTGTGGCAAATCGCTAAATCCGGCGATTGATCTCGGCCAAATCGAGGGTGGTTTTGTCCAAGGCATGGGTTGGCTGGGTAATGAAGAAGTTTGTTTTGACGATCAGGGGCGTTTAACCACTCATGCACCGTCTACTTACAAAATACCAACTGCTTCTGATCGTCCGGATCATCTTAATATTACGCTTTATGACAGTGACGGAACAAGTCTGCAAACTGTGTATAACTCAAAAGCGGTGGGCGAACCGCCATTTATGTTGGCTATCAGTTATCACGGCGCGTTACGTGCGGCGGTGCAAGCTGTGGGTAATGGTGGATTTGCCGAACTTAATGCGCCAGCAACGCCAGAAACACTGTTGCAGGCAATAACAGACAAATGAAATTAACACTAAAAGCTGAGGAATTATTGACCGACAAAAAACCGGCAATAGTAATTACCTTGGTAGAGGTACAAGGCTCTGCGCCCAGAAATGCCGGTGTCAAAATGCTGGTTTGGAATGACGGACAAGCAGGGACTATTGGCGGCGGTGAATTGGAGTTTCGGCTGCAAAAACTAGCCAAAGAAATGTTGAAACAACCGATCATGCAGCCAGTATTACAAAATTTTCCGTTAGGGCCGCTATTGGATCAATGTTGTGGTGGGTTTGTCACTGCAATGCTTGAGCCATTGGTTGATCATTGTTTTGGTGACGAGAAGATGTCGGTGCAAACTTGCTTGAGCAGTGGTGAAAAAACTTTGATCGCTGTTAATGATGATAATGCAGAGATAATTATCACTGCTGATAAACAATATATTATTGAGCCGCCTTGCCAGAAGCCACCTAGCATTTATCTGTTCGGAGCCGGGCATATTGGCGCTGCTTTGGCAAAAATCTTACTTGATATGGATATTGATCTAAATTGGATAGATAATCGCCCGGAAATGGCGGACTTGGTGCAGGTGTGCGAGGATCCGGTACAGCAAGCAAAGCAGGCTCCTGATGATGCGCTGTTTGTGATTGTCACTCATTGTCATGATCTTGATTATCAACTGTGTCGCTGTATTTTGGAGAAATCACAAATTAGATTCTGCGGGCTTATCGGCTCAGATACCAAGCGAGCGCGGTTTGTTCAGCGGTTGCAAAAAGATGGTATTAGTGAAAAACAAATCGAGCAATTAACTTGTCCTGTAGGCTTAGACGGTATTGGTGGTAAACACCCAACCGAAATTGCCGTGGCGATTGTCGGACAGTTATTATACTCCACCGACCCAAAAAGTGGGTACCGGTTTTTGGATAAGTTGATGGATCGCTAAAGAAATTATATTAAAAAGACCGCTTAATTCGGTATTTTTAATATAATAAGTAATGAAAGAACGAAAAAATGGAAATTGATATTCTGCCATGGATGAGTTTGGCGGTTCGCTGGCTGCATTTAATTGCCGGCATTGCCTGGATTGGCTCCAGTTTTTATTTCATTTGGCTGGATAATTCATTACGTCCAGAGGCCAATGAAAAGGAACCCGGTGTGTCCGGCGGCCTTTGGGCAGTGCATGGCGGTGGATTTTACCACAAAAAGAAATTTCAAGTCGCACCCAAACACCTTCCAGACCATTTGCATTGGTTCAAATGGGAGGCCTATGTCACATGGTTATCTGGCATTGGCCTGATGATTTTGATGTATTATTGGCAGGCTGATTTGTACCTTATTGATCCGCTACGCGCCGATTTAAGCCAATTAGCAGCTATTAGTGTCGGGGTTGGTTTTCTCATCATCGGCTGGATTATTTATGACATAATTTGCCGCCTAACTACCACAGTGAGCAGTATGGTTTCCGGTGCTTTATGGTTCGGGTTTTTAATCCTTAGCACTTATATTTTGGTGCAAGTATTTAGTGATCGCGGGGCATTTTTACATGTGGGGGCGATGATCGGTACAGCCATGGCTGGCAATGTGTTTTTTGTGATAATTCCAAATCAGAAAGTCGTAGTTGCATCTATGCTGGCCGGTGAAACTCCTGATCCAAAATTGTTGGTTATGGCCAAACAACGTAGCGTCCATAACAATTACATGACCTTGCCGGTATTATTGATAATGGTTTCCACCCATTACCCGAATTTGACCGGTCATCATTTGAACTGGTTATTATTGGCATTATTGAGTTTAAGCGGTGTGTTGATCAGGCATTTCTTTAATTTGCGCCACAAAGATAAAGTAGTGTATCCAATATTATTTGCTGGATTTGGATTGTTTATCGCGACGATGATTTTTGCTGCTGCTACTGTTCCCAAAACCGCAACGCACTCCGGCAAAATTGATTTCTCGCAAGTTGAAGAAATAGTCCAGCGTCATTGTACTGCATGCCATAGCGCCAACCCGACCCATGCCAGATTTGACGAAGCACCTATGGGTTTGATACTTGATACAAGAGAGCAGTTCGAACAATTTTCATCAAGCATTTATGATCAGGTAGTGGTAGGAAAAACCATGCCCCTGGGTAGTGCCACACCGATGAGTGATGAAGAGAGGCAAGTTATTGGCAACTGGATCGAGCAGCAAAAAAAGAAATGAACAATACATTACGCATAGAGCGGTTAACCGCCAAAGCATTTGCCGGTTTTGGGCAAGTCATTGCCGCTGATGGCATTGATCCTATTTTGATCAATTACGGTAATACAAAAAAATATGATGCTTTAGCTGATCTGCAATTTACCGATGGTAAAGCCAATTTAAGCATTTTTCGCAGCACGCCTTTGGCTTGGCCAATAGTTTTACGCAAAATGGAATGTCATGATCTTGGCACACAGGCGTTTATTCCGTTGAATAATCGCCCCTTTTTGGTGGTCGTTGCGCCCAAAGGAGAGTTTTCACCGAGCCGTATTCGGGCATTTCTGGCACAGGCAAATCAAGGCGTGAATTTTGCTGCCGGTACTTGGCATCATTTTTCTTTGGCTTTGGGTGAAATGTCTGATTTTCTGGTGATTGATCGACAAGGAAAATCCGTTGATTGCCGAGAGGTAATTATTGATCCGCCATTGCAATTGGGGGAGTTGCCATGAGCCGGATTGCCCATCGCGGACGCATTGCCCACATGTTGCGCGACCCCGGAGCAAATGGCTCTGATGCGGCAATAGCATATTTTGCTGATGGTTGTTTACTGGTGGAAAACGGCTTGATTGTCGCTTGTGATCATTGGGATAAAATCCTGCCCGATGGTGATAATTGGCAAATCATCAATCATGATGATGCTCTGATTCTACCGGGTTTTGTCGATACCCATGTGCATTATCCACAAAGCGATATTATCGGCGGTTATGGCGAACATTTAATGCACTGGCTGGAGAATTACGCCTTTCCAGTTGAACAAAAAATTGGTTCTGACCCTGAATATGCCGCCAATGTGGCCAAGTTTTTTATCGAGCAAAGTTTGGCTAATGGAACTACATCAGCACTGGTATTTGCCACTGTTCACCAACATTCAGTCGATGCGATCTTTGAGGCGGCATTGGCCAAAAACATGCGTCTTATCGCCGGTAAAGTTTTGATGGATCGCAATGCGCCCGATGATTTGTGCGAAACCGTCGAGCAAGGAAATAATGAGACAAAACAGCTAATAGAAAAATGGCACGGCAAAGGACGATTAGGTTATGCGATAACTCCGCGTTTTGCACCAACCAGCACCATGCAGCAATTATTGGCAGCCGGAGAGCTATTACACGACTACCAGCAAGTATTGATGCACACGCATTTGTCGGAAAACAAAAAGGAAATTGAACTGGTTTCAGAGCTGTTTCCTGATTGCGCTGATTATCTGGAAGTTTACGAAAAAGCTGGCCTTTTATGTGAGCGATCAGTGTTTGCCCATTGTGTGCATTTATCAACAAGTGAGCGAGAACGCATCGCCAAAGCCGGTGCCAGTATTGCTTTTTGTCCAACTTCTAATTTGTTTTTAGGCTCCGGATTGTTTGATTTACGGGCTTCTAGAAATTGCGGCATCAATGTTGGATTGGGAACCGATATTGGCGCCGGCACCAGTTTTTCAATGCTCAGCACGCAGATGGAAGCCTACAAGGTCGGGCAGTTACAAGACGATAGTCTGCACCCGTTTGAAGCATTATATTTGGCAACATTGGGCGGGGCAAAGGCCTTACATATCGACAATAAAATCGGCAATTTTACGTCGAGGAAAGAAGCAGATTTTGTGGTGCTAGACCTAAAAGTCACAAAAATGTTGGAACGAAGAACGTCTAATGACCTTGATATTCGCGAGTTATTGTTTGTGCTCTCGGTACTTGGATCGTCTGACACGGTGCGGCAAACTTGGGTGGCTGGCGAGCTAATTAAATATTAGCGATTAAAACCATTCCTTTACCGGTTTGGTTTACGATGCGTCTATGAAACAAATAATAAAAATTATTGCTCTGTCATTATTGGGCATTGTTATGGTTGTTAGTTCGCCAGCTTTGGCGGCTCCTTCGGGTGGTTCTGGCAAAAAATCATCACGCACCAGCGCTAATCCTAATTTTGTTGAATTTCCGCAAATGATCTCCAGCGTACTTGATGGTTATCGGGTGCGAGGAATGATTATCTTAGGCTTTGGCCTGGAAATAGAAGACGATGATTTGCGCGACAAAACCACCAAGCTTCTACCGCGATTACAAGATAGCTATAATCGCGAATTTAATATCTATGCCAGCACATTGTATCGTTCCGGGGAATTACCCGATGCCGAACATATTTCAAAACGCATGCAGATGATAACCGACCGCATGCTCGGCAAAGACAAGGCTGTGTTCCTTATTTCCAATTTAATGGTTCGACAGAATTAGCCAAAGAGTTTTGTTACTGTGCGCTCATGCCGCCATCTATTTTTAGCTCAATACCAGTTATAAACCTGCTTTCGTCCGAAGCCAAATAAACCGCCGCATAAGCAACATCATCTGGATCGCCAATTCGTCCCATCGGAATGCCACGGGTTAAAACATGATCCCGTTGTTTGTCGTCCTTAAGCCCTAGTGCTTCGGTTATACCATCAAGTATCGGTGTGCGAATAAAAACCGGGTGGATTGAATTGGAACGAATGTCATAACCAGAACTTGCGCAATGCAAAGCCACGGATTTTGAAAGCAACCAAACCGCAGCTTTGGCGGCATTATAACCAACCATTGAACCAGCGGCATATAATCCGGCGATTGATGACATGTTGATGATTGATCCGGGTTGGTTTTGTTTTAGATATTTCATTGCGTGTTTACAGCCAAGAAACACCGAGTCAGCATCAATGCTCATCACCCGTTTCCAGTTTTCAAAACTTTCATCCTCGATCGAACCCATAGTGCCAATGCCGGCATTATTGACCAATATGCTAATCCCGCCCATTGCGTCATTTGCTTGCGCCAAAACGTCGATCCACTGGTCTTCGCTGGCAACATCATGGGCAAAGGCGTGGGCAGAGCCTTGACGTATGGCATTTAGTTCAGTGGCAAGCTTTTGTGCGCCAGCTAGGTTAATATCGGTTATCGCAACTTGCGCTCCTTGAGCAACAAACATTTTTGCAATCGCCAACCCAAGCCCGCTGGCTCCGCCGGTGATGAAAGCTTTTTTACCTAAAAGTCGCTCGCTCATTGTTGTTCTCCTGATATGTTATCCATAAATTGCGCTAATTCTATATCTTTTGCTGTAACCCCGTCTGCATCATGGGTGCTAAGTAATACCTCGACACGGTTATAAACATTAAACCATTCGGGATGATGATCCATTTGCTCGGCTCGCATGGCCACTTGGGTCATAAAGGCAAAAGCAAAATTAAAATCCTTAAAATTAAAAGTTTTTATAATGGCATCACGATCGGATTTAACCGCCCAGCCCTGTAATTGCTTTGCCGCTTCTGCTGCGCCTATCTTGTCGATCATTGTTTTATCCCTGATAATTTTCTGTCAGCTATTCTTTAACATCCTTTTGCTATTATAGCCCATCAACCCAAAAAGTGGAAAGCGGTTTTTGGATAAGTTGATGGGTAAAAAAGGAAAATATACTCAAAAAGCTGTTTAATTCAGGTTTTGAGTATATGGAAAAACAAACTTGAATTTGGAGCGGTTAAATGACGCATTTTTTAGTATCTGATGAAAATCCAGCCGGACATAAACTTGAAGACCTGTTATGTGATTTACGAGCGGACATTATCAAGCGCTGCAATAAAATCACCAGTGATAAACGCCCCGAAGCCATGGCGGTATTGGCCAATAATATAAAAATTATGGAACATTTAAGCGACGCGATACATTTGGCCACAGACTCTACTAAAATCCTTGATCGCTCTTTTGGGCCATCAACTGCAGAAAGCGGCGGACCAACCCGTATCGGGGTTAAGTAGAACATTTTCGAGCAAAAGTGGTTACCGGTTTTGTGGTTAGGAAATGCGACCACTAAAAATAAGCAATCCTAGTAAAAGTGGGTACCGGACTTGATCTAAGGATCAGAACCGGTTTTGATAAAATAAATTTACAGGTTTGAATAATAGAACTGCGATCCCCTCATCCCGGCCTTCTCCCTATGGGAGAAGGGGTAATCTTTTAGGTTTTACATAATTCTAAAAACATAACGGATATGACTCCCTCTCCTTGTGGGAGAGGGTTGGGGTGAGGAGTAATGATGCTTGAAAATTATAACAAAAAACTGTCATCACCCGCCTCACCTTAAGCCTGGCGAAGGATAAATCGTGTGATGACAGCACGCGAGGTAAGTATTAAAATCTCGTCACTCCGCGCTCGCCAGCTTGTCCTTTGGTGTTTTCTTGACATTGTCTTTTACATCACGCTCGATCAATAACCTACGCGGATCGAGCAGAACAAAGTTCGGACGTTGATCAAGCTCAAATGACAGTTTGGTTTCTAGCTCGGTAATACGAACCCGCTCCAGCTTTAGCCATTCATCACCCCAAGTGTCTTTTGGATCTTCGTCGTAAAACCCAATTTCCAGCCACTCGTTTAATTCCTCGCCGTCGATTTCAGTAACAGAAGTTTCTTTACCGTCTTCTTCGGAAGCAATTTTCTTGTCCAGCTTTACATCAAGACTGACTGTATAATCGCCATTTGAGTTGGGTTTAATGTCTATCTCGCCATCAATTTTCATATCCCAGAAAACAATGCGATCCCAATAATCAGTAATCAAAAGCTGCATATCATCTGGTGCAGCGGCACGCAAATGCTCAACCAATTGCATTGTTGTCGGATATATTGGCCCCTTAGAGCCGTATTCCTCCAAGAACCCGCGAATAGCTCCTTGCATCAGTTCTTCGCCCATATTTTGCTTTAGTCCCCAAAATACCCAACTGGCTTTATTGTAATCAAGATATTGCTGTTGTTCGGCTTTGGCCAATGGCGGCTCGTCCTCACGATCACCTGCACGTCCGAGTAAATAAGCTTGAATAGCTCTTGTTTCCAAAACTTTTCGTGCCTTTTGCCAGCCAAGTTTGGCCTCATAAGCGGTCATGGCTGCGTTTTCTGTGAGACCCTCGGACAATACATTAAAGCCTTTGGTGTTTGCCGGAACAATTTGGTGGGCAAACCATTGATGACCAATTTCATGTATGGTGACATAAGTCGCCAGATCAATCTTTTTATTGTCATCTGGATCGCCTGCATCCATTACAAAGCCAATTCGCTCAGAAAACGGAATAGTGCCGGCAAACGCTTGGGCAAAACCACCGTAAGGAAATTCCATAATCCGAACTTGATTATACTGATACGGGCCAAAGAGGGTGGTAAATGTATCAAACGAGCTTTTTACTGCATCAAGCATCAAAGCAACATTATAATCATGAGTTTCATGGTAATAAATTGCCAAGGGAACATCCGCACCATTTGGGTTGACCCAAACATCACGTTCAACCTCAAAGTCTGCTGATAAAAATGCAAAGAAGTTCAAGATCGGCCTAATGGTTTGATAATCACGACAGGCTTTGCCGTCTTGCTCATATTTGCGCAACATTTTGCCCGGAGCAATCGGTATCTGGCCTATATCGGTGCAAACAGTGGCTTTAAAGTCGACATAATCAGCTAATTCGCCACGAATAAAGTGATTTTGCCTTGCCTCCATATCGGTCCTGTCGGGACGTTTTTCATATTCCGGCAAGCTATATTTGCGGCGCTTGTCAGAGTTTCTCATCCGACTATCAGCAATACCTAGGTGCGGAAAGCCGACGAAGTTATTGATAAATGAACCATTGCGCTGAATCGAACTACCATCACCCAAACGCGGCTCATGAAAATATGTCTCAAAGCTCAAACTGGTTTTGGCACCGGGTTCCAAGGGGATATCGAATTTAAACAAACGATAACCAAATCTTTCAATAGCCTCGATGTTTTCACCTTCGGTAACCGGGCTTGCGCCAGCTAGTTCAAGGCGAATTATATCTTCGTCATGGCTTGAAGCTTTGCTAATATAAACTTCAGTAAAGGCCTGATCAGTAGTATTCTTAAGAACATACTTACCGCTAAAAGTTGCCGTTTGCTTGGAGGGGTTAAATACCACATTGGCGTCAACAGATAGAACTTTTGGAACTGCGTCTTGGTAAGCTGTACCAAAGAATTTTTCCCGCTCGACCTGTCGCAACTCGGCTTGCTTGCTGGTTCTAAAATCATTGTCGATATTATAGGCCTTATAAATATAACCACCGGTCGCAACAAAGCCTACAAGGAATAATGCTCCCATTGTTGCGCTTGTTCCACTGATGCGCGAGCCAATACTTTTGAAGCGGTTCAGCAAGCTAGCTTCGGTACCGCGCCGCCATAACCAGACACTTGCCACAACAAACAGTGCAGCTAATGACCCCCAATAAAGCCCGAACCAGCCCATACGGACAAGTGAAGAAAATCCGTTTAATTCTGACCAAGAACCGGCTCCCACCGCGCCATATTGCATTAGCGGATGGGCAAATGGTAAGAAATTAATGACGATGAAAAAGAAAATAACTGCCGCGCCTGATGCCAACATGCCAACCACGCGGTTGGGCATGAAATTTTGGATAAACATTACCAAAGCGCAAAACAGGATTATTCTTGGCGCAAAGGTAAGGAACGTAATATTGAGGTAAGTTCCAACATTGATTGGAATGTCGCCAAGAACTACTTGCGCGATCATGCCAAAGATAATGCCAACACCCAATAACACCAAAACCATGCCAACCAAGGCCAGCCATTTCGCCGCCAATAATGGTAAGTTCTTCACCGGGCTGGCATCAATAATTTCGGTCATGCCAGATGATTTATCACGCCAAGTAATTTCACCACTGAAGAAAACTATCATAATCAATAACGGTATCGCTAAATTACCAAAAACCGTCGCCGCCATTAACGCGCTGGTGCTAAGAGCTGGATTGGCTGTAAAGTTCATTTGCACAAATATTGTTATCGCAAACGAGGTAATCGCCAAAAGGGTCAAAATAATAAACGGAATGCTTCTCACCGTAGTTAGAAATTCGTATTTCCATCTGGCAAAGAAACTGGCAATTACCGATCTGGAGTTCATAGAATTTGCCACCGGGAGAACCCTTATTGCCCCATCTGTGTCTTCGTCTTGTAGGCTATGTTTGCCTTTGCCGCTTACCAGCCCGCGTTTGAACAAACCGAAACTAGCAATAAACAATAACAGACCAATGCCACCCCACAATAAGCGGTTTAATCCGATAAGCCCAAATATCGGCACCATTTGAGTGTTTTGTTGCTCGGCAGCCCAGAACTGTACTGTTAATGCTAAGGCACTAGCACCAAACGGATCAGCAAGAGATGTCAGTAAGTCTGAGCCATCTTCGCCAATATACAAACTAACAGACGTATAGGCGATAAATAGGCCTACGGCGCTAACATAAACTAACGATCGATTGCGGGTAGTCGCGGCGATAAATACGTAAAAGCCACTGACAAATAAAGTATTGACGGCAATAAATAAAAACGCCGGTTGCAAATAAAATAATGGGTTTATTGAGCCTATGGTTTCTTTATCAGTCCACGGCATGAACTGCCCAACAAACATGCCAATTGTCACAGCAAATATACAAATGAAGGTGGCTATAAAGACACCGCTCATTCGTGAAATGATCATATCGCGGGTGGAAACTTGGGTCGCATGGATCATCTCAACCGATTTGTTGACTTGATCGCGCATCATTCCACTAACCACGAATATTGCTCCAAAGAATATTGAGAACAAACCCATAGCTGAGGTGTTTAAGGCGGTGAATATTGCGCCATTGGCTTTGATACGTTCCCCTGCTGATGAGGTGAAAATAAACACATCGGACAGTGAAACAATAAGAATACCAGCCAGCAACATTATCGCGGCGGTTATCCAAAAACCTATTTGACGAGTGTGGTATCTAATTTCAAAGGCGGTGAGTTGTTTTAACATGATACGCCCCTAAACCAAACGATACAAATGGGCGAAATACGCGTCTTCAAGATCCGGGTCTTCAGGCTTAAAGCCGGCCTCTGGTGTTTTATCAGCCAAAACGCTAACAATTACTCCGCCCATTAACAATCTGGTGGACAGGATTTTATGCTTTTCTTTAAGAGCCTCAACTTGCGTTTTTTCAACTTGCTTGCGCCAAACCTTGCCTTTAATTTTTGCAATCAATTCTTCTGGTGCGCCACGGGCGACAATTTCACCATCACCCATAATTGCCATATCAGGGCAAAGATCGCGAACATCATCAACAATGTGCGTCGAAAGAATAACAATTTTGCCTTTGCCAGTTTCTGATAATAAATCCAAAAACCGTTGCCGCTCGAACGGATCAAGACCAGCGGTTGGCTCATCAACAATAATTACATCAGGATCGCCAAGCAATGCCTGCGCCACGCCAAAGCGTTGTTTCATACCGCCGGAATAAGAAGCAACCGCTGCACTTCGCATTTTCCATAAGTTAACCGCGCGAAGCAGGCTTTCACATTGTTCCTTGCGGTCTTTTTTGTTGGAGATGCCTTTTAGTACCGCCAAATGATCAAGCAAAGCAAGTGCGCTCATTCGCGGATAAACTCCGAAATCCTGCGGCAAGTACCCAAGAGTTTGGCGCATGGCTTGCGGGTTTTTAACAATATCGGTTCCATCTAGGGT
>JAKITZ010000200.1 GCA_021647805.1 Robiginitomaculum sp. | reverse complement strand
CATCGTCAAGCATTGGTCAGCAGGTCGAGAGTATTATCAAAGCTGGTGAGCTGGTTCCTGATGAGATTGTCTGTGCGATGATTGACAAGAACATTGATGCAAATCCAGATGCAACCGGTTTTATTTTTGATGGTTTTCCGAGAACCATTGCGCAAGCAGAATCTTTGGGTGAATTATTGAGTGAGAAAAAAATGCAGCTGGACCATGTGATTCGGTTGCGTGTTGATGATCGCTCGCTTTTGAAACGGATTGCTATGCGTTTTGAAGAGCAAGGCCGCAAAGATGATAACCCTGAGACTTTTCAGGTTCGACTTGCAGCTTATAATAAACAAACAGCCCCATTGTTACCGTATTACGCGGATAAGGGACTGTTAAAAGAAGTAGATGGCATGAGCGGGATTGACGAGGTAGCCCTTAATATCGCGAATGTGTTGGACGGAGTATGAAATTATCCTTGCACAAGCAGTTGACGCAACCGCTTGTGCAGTTATAAAAGCGCTTTCCGCGAAAGAGCGATGACATTACCGGCACCATGGAGGTGATCGGGGTGTTCTCTTTTGTGGTTTTTTAATGGAGGACACATCTTGGCACGAATCGCCGGTGTAAATTTACCGACCAGTAAACGGGTCGAAATCGCCTTAACCTACATTCACGGGATCGGTCCTGCGGGTGCAAAAGATATATGCGAAAAAAACAAGATTGTTTTTGAGCGCCGGATCAATGATCTAAGCGATGCCGAAGTATTGGCAATTCGCGAAACTATTGATCGTGACTTTCAAGTCGAGGGTGATCTTCGTCGTGAAGTTTCGATGAATATTAAGCGATTGATGGATCTGGGTAATTATAGAGGTCTGCGTCATAGACGTGGCCTACCAGTTCGTGGACAACGCACTCATACCAATGCTCGTACTCGCAAAGGCCCTGCCAGAGCGATTGCTGGTAAGAAGAAGTAGAGAATTATGGCAAAAGAAACAACAAGCAGAGTTCGCAAGGCTGATCGTAAAAATATTACGTCTGGCGTTGCTCATGTTAGTGCGACTTTCAACAATACCATTATCACCATCACCGATGCGCAGGGCAATACTATTGCTTGGTCAACGGCTGGTACTATGGGATTTAAAGGTTCTCGCAAATCAACACCGTTTGCGGCACAAATGGCGGCGGAAGATGCCGGCAAGAAAGCCCAAGAACACGGTATGAAAACTTTGGAAGTAAATGTTTGTGGGCCAGGTTCGGGTCGCGAATCTGCGCTTAGGGCTTTGCAGTCCGTCGGTCTTACCATCACTACTATTCGGGACGTTACACCGATCCCGCACAATGGTTGTCGCCCACCAAAGCGTCGCCGCGTTTAATTTTTTAATGATGATCAGGTGCGATTAACCGCACATTGATTGTTCCACAGAAGGATCAGCCTAATGCTAGAAAAAAACTGGCAAGAACTTATTCACCCAATGAAACCGGTTATTGAACCAAAGGGTGATGGTGCGTTTCGTGCTAAAATTATTGCTGAGCCATTAGAACGTGGTTTTGGTACTACTATTGGTAATGCTTTGCGCCGGGTTTTGTTGTCGTCTTTACAAGGCTCAGCAGTAACCGCCGTACAGATCGACGGTGTGGTACATGAATTTTCTTCTATTCAAGGTGTTCGTGAAGATGTCACCGACATTGTTTTGAATATTAAAAAAATTGCCTTACGTTTGCACGTAGAAGGTTCACGTCGTGTGATCCTAAAAGCTACTGGCCCATGTGAAGTAACCGCCGGCATGATCGAAGAAACTGCCGATATTGAAATTCTAAACAAAGACCATGTGTTGTGTACCCTCGATGATGGTGCCGAGATCCGCATGGAATTCACCATTGGCAATGGCAAGGGGTATGTTGCTGCTGACGCGAACCGTCCCGAAGATGCACCAATTGGTCTAGTTGCTATTGATAGTTTGTTCTCTCCGGTAAAACGGGTGTCTTACAATGTTGAAAATGCCCGGGATGGACAGGTTTTGGATTATGACCGTTTGATCTTGGACGTTGTTACTGATGGTTCAGTTTCTCCGGAAGATGCCGTGGCATTTGCTGCACGTATTTTGCAAGATCAGTTTCAGGTGTTCATCAATTTTGAAGAGCCAGAAGACGATAAATCCGCAGCCGAAGCACAACCTTTGGATTTCAATCCTACTTTGCTTAAGAAGGTTGATGAGCTGGAATTATCCGTTCGTTCGGCAAATTGCCTGAAGAATGATAATATTGTTTATATTGGCGATCTGATCTTAAAATCCGAAGCAGAAATGTTGCGGACACCAAACTTTGGTCGCAAGTCATTAAACGAGATCAAGGAAGTGCTTTCTGGTCTTGGGCTTCATCTTGGTATGGATGCGCCGTCTTGGCCGCCAGAAAATATCGAAGAGCTGGCCAAAAAATTCGAAGATATGATTTAATTTATCGGTTGGCCGATTGTTTATGGTCAACCAACACTTAGGAGAATTCACATGCGACACGGATTTGCCCACCGCAAACTAAATCGCACTCATTCGCACCGCAAAGCGATGTTTGCCAATATGGCCGCGTCTCTGATCACTCATGAGCAGATCACAACTACTTTGCCAAAAGCAAAGGAATTAAAGCCGATTGTTGATAAACTAATCACTTTGGCAAAAAAAGGTGATTTGGCTTCTCGTCGTCGGGCGATTGCAAAGATTCGCGATGAAGATGCAGTAAAAAAATTGTTCGCTATTATGGGTGAGCGTTACAAGGATCGCCAAGGCGGTTATACGCGAGTCCTAAAAGCCGGTTTTCGTTTTGGTGACAATGCGCCAATAGCGGTTATCGAATTGGTCGATCGCGATGTCGAAGCCAAAGGCAAAGGCGATCGTGAAAGATTAGCCGCTGAAGAAGCTGCTACCGATGCCTGATTAAGGCTTCAATCGAATTAAGTATTCAAATATTAAAAGCGGCTCTTCTGGGTCGCTTTTTTTATGGGTAAATCAAGGTGTGACGGTTGAGATTAAGTGTGAAACAGCGGTGAGAAATAATCAATATTTCTGTACCCGCTCCATAAGTTCTTATTTTGCCCCCTCCGTCGGTTAGTCCTCAAGTAGCGAAGAGATAGGACATTAAAGAGTCCGTCCCCTCATGTACTGTCATCACACGATTTATTCGGGTGATTCTACCATGTATCGTCACTCCGGCGAAAGCCGGAGTCCAGCCACCAATGTTGATCGCATCAAAATTGACTGGGATTGCCAACTGTTGCCACAAGCCGCCTGCAAGGATGGACACCGGATGAAGCCCTGTGTGACGGCGTTTTGGATTTCACCGCGAGGCAAAACAAGGATGTATAACAAGGATGTATAACAAGGATGTATAACAAGGGTCAGGTGATACTTAAGGGTAACCCTTAACTGACCCTCAACTGGCAAACAAAAATAATATTTGATATCTGAAATAGCTCTTACGTGACCCTCATTGACACTTAACTGCCCTTGAGCAACGGGGATAAGTTTCAAACACACTCGCACTGCCCCTGCTTGCTATAATGGTGTTGCAGATGGCTATAACCGGCCAGTTTGCGGCTCTTTGAAAATAGTAAATACCTATAAACACTAATAAAACATGCAGTTTTAGTTTTGTTTGCACAAGCAGGTGCGATGGTTGTTATACTCGCTCTTTTGGCTTTTTTGATTTCTATCCGCTGTGCAGAACTTGTAAGTGCAAGTGACCTTTTTTATTTTACTGCAAAATGGAAGATTTTTAACGATGCAATCTGTAATAATTTTGTTATAATTTTCAGCCGCCTTGATTTTGCCAAGAAAGTTATATTCAAAATACAATTCAATTTGAGTTTTAGTATAAAATTATGAAAAATATATTTTACAGTTCAATAATTATTGCTTTGCTGTCGTTACCTGTTGCTGCGCAAGATTTACGAGTAGTGCCAGAGCATCAGGCACAGGTGCAATTATCGTATGCCCCATTGGTGAAGTCTGCTGCTCCGGCCGTGGTCAATGTGTTCTCAAAACGCACGGTTAAAACGAACAATGCCTTTCGCGGATCATCAATGTTCGAGCGCATGTTCGGACGCGGGTATTTCGGCCCGCAAGAAAGAGTACAGCAATCATTAGGTTCTGGTGTTATCGTTGCCGATGACGGGGTGATTGTCACTAATTATCATGTGGTGCGCGGCGCCGATGAGTTACGGGTGGTTCTGGCTGATCGGCGCGAGTTTAAGGCCGAGCTGTTATTGGCTGATCAGCAAACTGATCTGGCGGTGCTGCGAATTTATACCGATGGCGAAGCCTTGCCAACTATGGCGTTTGCCGCTAGTGGCGTATCCGAGGTCGGCGATTTGGTGCTGGCTATTGGCAACCCATTTGGGGTTGGTCAAACGGTGACTTCTGGGATTATTTCGGCACTGGCGAGAACTGATGTTGGAGCTACTGACTTTTCCTATTTCATTCAGACGGATGCGGCAATAAACCCGGGTAATTCTGGGGGCG
>JAKITZ010000199.1 GCA_021647805.1 Robiginitomaculum sp. | reverse complement strand
TTTGGGTGGAGCCGAAGTTGCTTGCCTAGCAATAGCCCCGACGCCTTCTATTATTCAAGCCAAAGATGAAATCTTAAAAAGCTTTTCTGAAGTGGGCTTAAATACAAATATGCCAAAGAAAAGAGCATTATGGCTTTTAATAAGGTTTTATCTCAAACTTATACTGCTAAAAGAACGTGATCCTATTTGGTGTGCTTCTGAATTAGTTGATATTGATATTTCCTTTGGAGAAATCACCTTGTTTGATAGGCCAGATTGCGATTTATACTTTGCAGGGCAAAGGAAGAAATACCCCAATTATACCAGCTCAAAGTTTGTAGGTCAGGAAATTGGCATCGAAATATTATATGGCCTTCATGACTCACTGGATGATTATCCAGTGCTAACTCAAAAAGATGAGAACCATGTTCGAGATATGATCATAACCGAGGCCAAAAATGTGTTGGATCGATTTTACTCTGTTGAACCGAATGATCTAAATGACTAAACCCCGTCAAATCCACTTGATAATCTAATTCAACAAAGCCGCTTCGAGCAGTAAATACGCCGGGCCATCGCCGGTTCGTAAATGGGTTTCAAGATGAACCTTTTGCCCAGAGTCTGCTGCTTGTCCGACTTTTTCTCGCAATTCCACAGTGAAAGCTTTCGCCGCCTCGCGCAAAGAAGGATCTTCATCAAACCGGCTGCTTAAGCTTTGAACAGCACTGATCGCATCAACCCGCACCACATCAGCCATGGCCTGATGACCATCGGTAATTCTGGCCAGTGCAGCTGCACGGTAACTGGTTTTATCAAATAACTGATCCGGTTGAATATTCATGTCCTGAAACAAATCGACCAAACGATCTATTGATGTTGTGGAACTTGTAGTCGTCTGTTCAGTAGGCGAAGAACGATCAATTCTTGATAACACATCTCGCCAGCGCCAGCCATCTGTAGCTTCTGTGGCTTTTGCTTCGCCAGTTTGTGGCTGTATTTCCAAATCCGGGATATGTTGACGAACATCCGGCTCCGGCTTCATTTGCGTTTCTTGTGGTTTTTCTAAAACAATATCGCTCTTTTCTGGTTGCGGCTCCACGCTTTTTAGTTCAGCAACCTCCTTAACTTCCTTAGCAATACTCGTCTGTTTTCTCAGTGGGTTAGGTATATCAATATCCGGGCTAAGCGGTGATGCTGTTGCTCCCATTTTCAACATAAAACCAGATAGCAATTCATAATTTTGCCTGATCCGCGATTGAAACGCCTCGTCAATGCCGCGCGCCTCATCAGAGGCTAATTGCGAAGCCTGATTAAGATCGTTAAGCCGTTTACGAAGATTATTTTCAACCTTGCGGGCGCTAACATCGGCGGCTTCTGGCAGAGATTGCAAGCTGGTATCTAATGCACTGGTTGCTTCTTGTAGTTTCTCGAATGTTTTGTCAGCCCAGCTAGCGGCAGAAAAACTGGCCTCATTGGCTTGCTCTAACCGCTTAGCAATTACATCGGCATAAATATCAAGAGCATTACGGGCTTCATCGGCTGCGCCTTGTAATTCTTTTGCTTTTACTTGGTGGCTATCGGCCAATGATCGGCTTTCTTCTCTCATAATAGAAGTATAATGACGCGCCTGATCAAGGGTTTCTTCCAACGCTTTTTTCATATTATGCACGCCGTCAGCAGTAACCACTTTTAGCTTGTCGGCGCATTTATCGGTAACCGACAACAGTTCGGCAATCTCGTCCTTGTTAGCCTGTAAGGAGGTTTGCGCTTGGCGCTTGGTGTCCTCAAGCAAGGCGGCACTGGCTTCAATTTTCTGCTGCGCCTGATCTAAAACGCTAGCAGAATTATCAAGTTGTTCTGATGACTGGGTTAATTTCGTGCTTATTCGCGTTGCACCGGTTATTGCGTTGCTGGCGGATTTTTCTAGTTTTTCAGTGGCATCATTAAGCAGTTTACTGCCCTCTATGGTTTGCGCATTGGCAATATCAGCCGCTGAAACTACCATCTTGGACTGTTCAGCAATGGTTACTGCAATATCAGCCGCCTTATTATCTAGTTGATCGGCTAGATCACCAACGGCTTCTCGTTCTCTACGCAAATCATTGATAAGCTCATCGGTGCGCTCCCTGGCATTGGTTTCGGCCAACTTAAAAGCATCTGCGTGGTGGTTTAACACCTCTTCCATCGCACCAAGTCTGGCCAATGCACCCTCAACGGATTTATTTATGTTGGCCATTTGCGCACTCACCACATTGGCTATTGCACTTGCATCTTCTTTGGTAGCCTGCGCCGGGTCGGCAAACCTTGCGGCCATAGTGGAAATACTAGCGGCAGTTCCAGCAAATGCCACAAGTTCACGAATCACCCAACCAAGCGCAAAGATAAATAATGCCGGCCCAATAGTGCCAAATGCCAAACCAGCTATTTGACTAGTTGGCAGAACTTGCATTTGCTGCACTCCGGTCATACCAATTACGAACGCTAAAGCTCCAGCGCTCCACATAATAGCCAAAACAAAACCAAGCCACACTATCCAGTTGCCGGGCTTTTTCTTGGAAACAAGCACCTTGCGCTTTTTTGCTTTTTGCATACCACCACCATCGTCAGGGGATAATACCATATCTCCTGACATCGGTGCTTTTTGCAATGTGCCAATTTCTTTATTTACACCGCTTTGCCGTTCGTTGGATTGTGTTTTTTCCATAGCTGGATCAAGTCTCGTATTATTGGAAAGTTTTAACAGAATCTTACCATAACATAGCCAACGAAAAATGCATCAGCTTTTCCCGTAAAAAGTTAGCGGCATTAAACCCATTATATGAAAGGAGATTTTGGTTTTTTGAGATACTCAGGTAATAAATGCGGAAATTTCAGATTTTTCCATAACTGGTATTTTCGGTAATAGCAGATTTGCAGTATTACAATCAGGAACCACAGCGGCTTGTTGAAAAGAACCAACAGGCAAGGTCAAACGATCAAAAGGCTTAACGTATAATCGAACAATCTCAGCTTCTACCGGTACATCGACAGTGTCTTCTTCTGGTTTATCCCAAGAAAACCCGAACACAGCCAAAATAGAAACCAACAACACTTCCAGCATTGCCTCAAGTATACTTTGCAATATTTCTATCATCTGATCCCATCCTAATTCGCCACTATATAGCAATTAAGTGCATTACCGCAAGATACTTTAGAAAACCACAAGATTAAAATATGGTAATTCACAACAACAGCATAGCGCAACACTGGTAATCTGCTACAACCGCACTAAGTGGAGTAATCCACACTAACCCAGCACTACATAGATGATCACCCGCAAGAGAGATAAAACTTGGCACGCTTAACCAAAACCACAGACTCAGTCCTACTAACCACCCTGATCGGCCATTTATTGTGTTGTGGCCTACCGGTTGCTGTCAATTTGATGGCACTATTGGCGGGATTGGGCGCGTTATCGGCGATTACCCCATGGGTTGGAGAGCTACACGACACATTGCACCAATTCGAATTGATAATGCTGCTGGTATCAGGAGCGGCGCTAGTTTTTGGTTTTTGGGTACATATAAGACAAAACCGCATCGATTGTTCCAAAGAAAATTGTGACCACAAGCCTTGCGCGACCCAAAAACGCCAATCCAGAATAATTCTTATTATTGCCAGCGCATTATTTTTATTAAACCTTGCCAATTATATTTGGCATTTAGGGCAATGAGTGACTTGCAAGTTAAACCTGAGTTTATCACTGCCTGTTACCACCCCACGGTCACAAGATGTGCTAGATGGCGATTGGGTGAAATGGTTCACAAGTAACTATGATATTTGAAACTGCAAATTACCGACCCCGGCGATGCTAGCTGACACACAATCACCAGAAACCAAAGCCCCTACCCCAGCTGGAGTACCGGTAAAGATTAGATCACCAGCAAGCAATTCAAAATAATCAGACAGGCGTGATAAAATTTGCGGAACACTCCAAATCATTTGCTGCAAATCACCGCTTTGCCTAACCTTACCATTCACCGCTAACTCAATTTTTCCCTGCAATGAAGCAGGTAAAACCGCAAATGGTTTAATTGCACTTATTGGCGCCGATTGATCAAAAGCTTTGGCGCAATCCCACGGTAAGCCATTTTTTTTTGCCTCTACCTGTAAGTCACGGCGGGTTAAATCAACACCAACAGCTAGGCCAAAGATCGATTTAGAAGCAGTATCCTCATCAACCTGACGTAACGGCTTATCGATAGCCGCCACCAACTCCACCTCATGATGTAAGGATCTACATGACAATGGGTATTTGATTGTACTTTTATCTGCCATTATTGCATCGGCTGGCTTGGTAAAAATAATTGGAAAATCTTTGTTAGAATCTCCGCCCATTTCACGAACATGGTCGCTATAATTCCGGCCAATACAAAAAATACGGCGCACAGGAAATAATTTACAAGTTCCAGCAATTGGCACTCTAACCACTGTCGGCGGCGGAAAACTATAAACTTCAATCATTTTCGGCTTCTTCATCAAATG
>JAKITZ010000198.1 GCA_021647805.1 Robiginitomaculum sp. | reverse complement strand
AATGACACGAAATCAAATGAAGGTAAAGGTATAGATAATACTGAACCCAATACAGGTTATGAGCCACCAAAGGCTGTGCCAACTACTGCGGTAACGACTAATACAATAGCACCGATTGCCGGTTTGCGCAGCGCGGATGATGATTTTAGTGCCGTAACAGTTAGCTGTGGGGCTGATGAGCTACGGTATTTGCAAGGGCAGGCCTTGGCTTCGTTGCGTTCAATGAAGTTTAAACAACGAATACGTATCATTTTGCCCGGAAGAGAAATTACAGAAGACTATAAGCCTATGCGTTTGAATTTTGATGTAACGTCCGAAGGGGTAATTGGACGATTATGGTGTGGGTAATATAGGACGGGGTTTTAAGGGATCCAAACTATAAGTTGATTTATTGTTTGTGATTCAGGATTGGTTTACTCAAATTTGGTAGTGGTCTTGATAGTTGTAATTTGCAATCCATGAATTGAGATAACCATGAGTATTAAACGTGATATTTCAATAAGATGGCGCTCTATAAGTCGGTTTATCACTGCAACCGGCGGTAATACAGCAATGATATTTGCTCTGTCGATACTTCCCATATCAATCGCTATCGGCGTTTCTATTGACTTTCAACGAGCTTATGTCGAGCGTTCCAGGTTACGAGATGCACTAGATTCATCAGTTTTAGCTGCCGCCAGAGAACATTTAATGGCCGCAAATCTAGACAAGAAACAGCGTGAGGCAAAAGCGACGGATACTGGTAAGAGGTTTTTTTTGGCAGCATTGGCCGGACGCAAAAATCGCATTTCTAAACCGGAAGTAACCTTTACATATACCGCTGACAATGAAATTCGCGCTAAGGGTAAAGGCGTGGTCGATACTCTGTTTGGGGGATTGCTTGGGGTTGATTCGGTTGATGTTAAGTCAGAATCCAGGGCAATGGCCGGTGATGCTCGTGTGGTCGAGGTCACATTGATGCTTGATAATACGGCCTCGATGTTTGCAAGCAATCGCTTTGTTATTATGCGCGAAGCGGCAATGAATTTTGTTGATACCATGTATGACGAAAGCCCATCGCCTGAATTAGTCCGGGTTTCAGTTGTTCCTTGGTCGGTGATGGTCAATATAAAATCGGAAACCGTTGCGGTTGCTGATGGTAGTCAATATGGGTGGAGTAGTCTTCCGCCAGCTGGGTCACGAAAAACACCCAATACTGCCAAAAGCGATCGGGTTAAAAACTTATCTCACCCTGATACCGGCAAGCCAATATCAAAATCTGCGTTGAAGAAAATGTTTGCTCCGGTACCTTGGCGCGGGTGTATTCGCGCGGGTAATAATGAAATAAAAACAAATGCTTCTGGCGGGGTTTCACAGCCGATAACTGACAAACCGGTAAGTTCGATGCGCTGGCCGGTTGGTTGGGTTAAGCCTGAGGTTGAAAATAGATGGTATAGGCTTTCTTGCCCCACAAAACCGAAGCCAAAACCGGATCCGGATTCTAAGCCAAAACCTAAGCCAAAACCTAAGCCTAAGCCAAAACCAAAGCCTAAGCCAAAACCTAAGCCGGGGCCACAAGGTTTTTTGTATGATGTACCACAGCATACTTATGCTGGGTTTGTTGATGCTGAGTCTAAGGACTTATTACTGACCACCGCTATCAAACAAGATGGCAGCGTAATAGGTAATTGGTCTTTGGCGCAGTCATTAGCAAATAACAATGTGCTTGTGCCAAGTGAAGAATGGTCAATAGATTTGGTAAGTGATAAGAAGAAAAAGAAGAAGAAGAAAAAGAAGAAAAAGAAGAAAAAGAAGCCCAAGCCTAAACCAAAACCTAAACCAAAACCCAAGCCAAAACCAGGTCTTAAGCCAGGCGAGGTTTGTGGCAAATGGTACAATTCCAAGATGTTGCGTTGTTGGCAAAATCCACAGGGTTGGAAGAGAAATATGTATATATCAGAAACCCAAAGTTGTTCTGATGATAGTAAATATGGAAAGAAAACTGGCACATTAAGAGCTTGTGTTTCTGATCCAAATGAATTTGCTTGGAACAATAGTGGCGGAAGAATGTGTAAATGGCAAAACAAGGTTCTGCCATGGAATGTTAATAAAGGCATTTCTGGGCCAAACTTGAATTGTCCAACTGCAATGTTACCTTTATCTAGCAATCGTCAGCAAATTCAGAAAAAATTAGAGCATATGTATCCGGTTCCCGGAGGCACGCAGGCGCATTTGGGGCTGTTGTGGGGTTTAAGAACCCTCTCTCCAAGAACTGAGTGGACAAAGTTCTGGGGTTTGAGTGGTGCTGCTGCTGCCAGAGATTGGGATCCGAAGAAAACCCGTAAAGTTGCTATTTTGCTTACCGATGGTGAAAATATTGCACCATTCGATTTTGAAGGATATTTAGGCTGTAATGATCAAAGCCGCAAAGGTATTGCCGGCAAATGCTGGAAGCATCCCGGTGTAGTAAAACTTGATCAGAAAACATTGGATAATTTGATGTTGGCTACTTGTAAGGCGATGACAGAAGATTATGGCATTGATCTTTATACCATTGCGGTGGATATCAATAAGTCTTCTGCAATTAGCTTACTAAAGAAATGTGCTGGCGATCCTGATCGTGCCTTTAATATTAAGTCATCGCAATTAGATGAAACTTTTCAATCAATTGCCGCGCGCACATTGCGACTTACCCGTTAAATGGACGGTCATTAAATGCTGGAATTACCAACTTTTAACGATGTGGAGCGGGCACATTCGCGACTGGATAATGATGTAGTTCGTACACCACTATTGCGCTCTGATTTGCTGGATCAAATTGCCAAAAGGAAAGTCTGGGTTAAGGCCGAGTGCCTGCAACATGCTGGCTCATTTAAGTACCGAGGTGGGCGATATCGAATTTTATGTATGAGTGATGAGCAATGCCAAAATGGCGTTGTTGCGTATTCATCAGGCAATCACGCACAAGGCGTTGCACTGGCCGCTTCAAAGCGCGGTCTTGGATGTTTGATTGTCATGCCAAGTGACACCCCAAAGGTTAAAGTAGAGGGTGTTAGGCGCTTTGGTAGTGAGGTGCGTTTCTATGATCGACTACATGAAAACCGCGAACAAATCGCAGCAACAATCGCCGCCGATACTAGTGCTGTGTTAATCCCGCCATTTGATGATTTTCACGTAATCTGCGGGCAAGGAAGCGTTGGCATGGAAGTGGTCGAGCAGTTCGTCGAAGAGAATGAATATCTGCAAGCTGTTGTAATCAATGCCGGCGGTGGTGGACTAACGGCGGGTGTTGTTTTGGCGTTGGAGCATTTGCCAGCAGTAAACATATATACAGCCGAGCCAAATGAGTTTGATGATCACCGCCGTTCATTTGTCAGCGGAGTTCGTGAAAGAAACACAAAACTTAGTGGATCTATTTGCGATGCGCTAATGGCCGAGCAACCGGGAAAGATGACGTTTGAAATTAACAAGAATAAAGTGACAGCTGGCTTGGTTGTCACTGACGAACAGGTGCTATCGGCAATGAAGTTTGCTTTTCTACACCTAAAAATAGTTTTGGAGCCGGGTGGTGCCGCATCTTTGGCTGCCGCTCTTAATGGCTTGATACCGGGGACTGGTTCGGTGTGCGTTATTGCGACTGGCGGAAATGTCGATCCGGTATTGTTTAGTCAGGCGATTGCTGGCCCATACTGAACATATCGCTATTTAAGCTTCCTCGATGTAGGTCTGACTTTAGCTGAATCAAGGCTGGCGCTTTACTGATCCGATTACGATAAACTTGTACGTTTTCCATCAACCTTTGCACATAATTCCGTGTCTCGGAGAACGGAATGCTTTCCACCCAATCAATGGGGTCAACATCTATCCGCGGATCGCCATAGTCCTTGATCCATTGCTTTGCTCTTCTGCTACCAGCATTGTACGCTGCGGCACTTAAAATATAGGAGCCATCGAATTCCTCTAGTAATTCTTGTAAATGCGCCGAACCAAGATTGAGATTATAAGTTGGATCATCTGTCAGCCAGCTTTTTTGATACTTCAAACCGTTTGCTTTGGCTGTTTGACGGGCGGTACGTGGCATTAATTGCATTAAGCCTCTTGCACCAGCATGACTAATTGCTTTGGAGTTTAACTCGCTTTCTTGACGTGACAAAGCCATGATGAACGCTTTTTCTGGGCGGTTTTCCATATCAGGAAGATCAAGTAATGGCCAACTACTATCGGGAAGTATTTCATTGCGATGCAAAGCGGCTTTTGCCGCTCTAATGGCTATTCCATTATGGCCGTTTTGGCGGTTTAACCTTGCTAACATAACATGATCAATTGCACCGGGTAGTATATCATCAAGATGATAGCTAAAGCGACGGTATGTATTTATATCGCCGATAACAGCCAGTAAACCTAAGGCTTGCACTTGTATATGACTTTCAAATGTCAGCTTCGCCCAATCATCAGGTTCGGGATCAGAACCAAGATTGATATACCCCGGGCCAATTTTTTCCTGCGCTAATTGCCCATAATACGTGAAATTGAATTCGG
>JAKITZ010000197.1 GCA_021647805.1 Robiginitomaculum sp. | reverse complement strand
CCTTGCTTGCGGGTGGTGATACGGATACGCGCATTTACTCCTGGGCCTTGCACAACTTATTCACTTTACACTCGGTTGTTCCCGCACCAAGAACAATACTGAGAGGCATACGTAAAGTACCACCAGCACATACCCTGACCATCAATGAAAAAGGTGACGTAACGCAAAGATGTTATTGGCAGTTGAAAGCTCAGCGCCCAGAGAAAAGATTATCTGAGACAGAATGGGTTGATGCGATTCATGAGTCTTTGCGAGAAGCCGTCAGGGTGAGAAAAGACATTGCAGATGTGCCGGTAGGTGTGCTGTTGTCCGGAGGGTTGGATTCCAGTTTGTTGGTGGCTTTATTAGCCGAAGCTGGTGTAAAAGACATTCTGACGTTTTCTATTGGCTTTGATGACATTGGCGATGAACAAGGCAATGAGTTTGAGTTTTCCGATGCGGTTGTTGATCGGTTTAATACCCAACATCACAAAATGCATGTGGATAATGCCGAAGTACTAAAACGTTTGCCTGACGCTGTGGCAAACATGGCAGAGCCGATGTTTGGGCAAGATGCCGTGGCGTTTTATTTGTTGTCAGAACAAGTGTCAAAACACGTTAAAGTTGTGCAAAGTGGTCAAGGGGCTGACGAAGTGTTTGGCGGCTATTTTTGGTATCCGCAGATGAACAAAACGACAGGAAGTGATTTAGCACGTTTCAGCCAGCATTATTTTGATCGTGATCATACCGAGTATTTGGATACGGTGACGCCGGGTTATCAGACGGAAGATTTTACCTCGCAGCAAATACAGCACTTGTTAAATATGCCAGACGCTGACGAGTTTATGGATAAAGTATTGCGGATGGATGTCACGACCTTGATTGTTGATGATCCGGTAAAACGCGTGGACAATATGACTATGGCTTGGGGGCTGGAAGCACGCGTCCCATTTCTTGACCATAAATTAGTTGAACTGGCGGCGAAAATGCCGGTTGAGCTGAAGCTGAAGTCCGGAGGCAAACACCCGTTAAAAGTTATTTCTCGCGGCTTGTTGCCCGATAAAGTGATTGACCGTCCTAAAGGCTACTTTCCGATGCCAGCGTTGAAATATGTGCGAGGCGAATTTTTGGATTTCATGGCTGATACGTTGTGTTCCCAAGCGTGTGTGGAGCGAGGTTTATATCAGCGGAAATACGTTGATAAACTGTTATCTGAGCCAGAGTCACACCACACTCGTTTGAATGGCAGCAAGCTTTGGCATCTAGCACTATTAGAATATTGGCGGCAAGAAACCTTACCCTAGACATTATGTATGGACCTATCCAGCCTCAATCGACGTGGGTTATGCTCAGGGCAATCGCTCTATGATCGCTACCCAATCGAAGCATGATCACGTCATTTCGCTCAAATCGGCTGAATTTTTGCCTTTGTAGAGTTTGAATTTGCAAAAACTATTGATCATTGCACTAGCAATATAATATCGCGATATTGAAAATAGACTGGTATAGCAGGCCAATAAAGCGATATTCACATAGAGCGATTGCCCTACAACGCAAGTGCGGATAGGAACAGATATTTTTGGTAGTCGTTCATAAAACCTCCGGAGCGGGTACTGTTTTGGTTCAAGGGAGCAAGGTATAACGATATGGAAACACACAAAATTTCATTTATCGGCGCAGGCAATATGGCGAATGCCTTAATTGCCGGCTTAATAGCGGATGGATTTACAGCGAACAACATTTGGGTTAGTGACCCTTCAGATAAAAATTTAACGGCCATGGAAGAGCAGTTTGGCATACAGACAAGCTCTGACAATAAGGTAGCGATTGCTCGTGCTGATATTGTCGTATTATCTATAAAACCACAAATAATGAGGGCTGTTTGCGAAGAAATTTGTGCTGTTGTTAATACACATAAGCCGCTGATCATTTCCATTGCTGCCGGCATACAAATCAAAAACCTGGCAGCATGTTTAGGAGAGAAAATCGCGCTGGTTCGTGCCATGCCAAATACACCAGCATTGATCAAAACCGGTGCAACTGGTTTGTTTGCTAATGAGTACGTTTCAGAAGATCAGCAATCCATAGCTGAAGAAATTATGCGGGCTGTCGGGGTGGCCCTTTGGGTCGATGAAGAAAAGCAAATGGATTATGTAACGGCTTTGTCGGGTAGTGGGCCAGCCTATTTTTTCAGAATTATGGAGGCGATGGAAAAATCGGCTTGTGAACTGGGCCTGCCAATAAAGACGGCACATTTATTGACGCTACAAACGGCGCTAGGCGCTGCAAAACTGGCAATGGAAAGTCAAGATAGCATGGCTACGTTGCGAGAAAAAGTGACATCACCTGGCGGCACAACAGAGAGAGGTTTAGCCGCCATGGAGGCGTCAAATATTGATGAGGTCATTGAAAAAACCTTAGCGGCAGCCAGCTTGCGCGCCGCCGAACTGGCAACTGAATACGGAGAAAAATAATGGGTTACGCTACAAACGCAGGAACATTTTTAATTGAAACATTGGTGGGTTTGTTATTGCTGGTTGTTTTGTTACGATTAATTTTTCAAATTGTGCGCGCAGACTTTCGTAACCCTGTTTCTGAATTTGTCGTGAAAGTCACCAATCCCATGTTGATGCCCATGCGACGAATAATTCCAAGTATGGGGAGTATTGATACCGCATCGATAGCTTTGCTGTTAGTTATTCAATACGCAGAATTATTTTTGATTACGTTAATTAATGGAATGCCATTTCTGCCTTTGGCGATGCTTGTTCTCGGCGTAGCAAAAATTATCGGCTTAATTATTACCGTATTTACCTTTTCAATTTTAATTCAGGTTGTTTTGAGTTGGGTTAGCCCAGGTACAAATAACCCTATGACCAGTTTATTATACGCGATTAACGAGCCAGTACTTGGGCGAGCACGTCGTATTATTCCACCGTTTCAAGGGTTTGACTTGTCACCCATTGTGGCAATAATAATTTTGCAGTTACTTTCCATGTTAATTGTCGCCCCTCTCAATGATTTTTCGATGACTCTCGGGTAGGCACTGAAACAATCGAGGCTAATGAGCTTAACGTCACCGCCGGTTATTAGCGCACACCAATTGACAAAATCTTTTGGCGACAACGAGCCTGTCGTTTGCGGGATTGATTTTGATATTGAAAAAGGGAAATGTTTTGGATTTCTTGGCCCTAATGGCGCAGGGAAAACCACGACCTTGCGAATGATCCAAGGTGTTTCGCCCATTAGCTCCGGCAAGCTTTCTGTGTTTGGTTATGAATTACCAAAAAATGGAAAAAAAATTCGCGCCAGATTAGGCATCGTGCCACAAGATGATAATCTTGATCCCGATTTTACGGTAATAGAAAACTTGCGTATGTACGGAATTTACTTTGGCGTGCCACGCGATCTTCTGGAAACGCGCATTAATGCATTGCTTGAATTCATGCACTTGCAAGATAGAGCAAGGGATAAACCCGAGCAGTTATCAGGCGGGATGAAGCGCCGACTGACGATAGCGCGGGCGCTTGTGAATGACCCGGAGCTGATTATATTGGACGAGCCGACCACTGGCCTTGATCCCCAAGTGCGGCATATTATATGGGCCAAGTTACGTGAGCTGATGACACAAGGCAAGAGCATCGTAATGACCACACATTACATGGACGAAGCGGAACGTTTGTGTGATGAGCTCATTATTATGGATAGCGGTAAAATTCTAGATCAAGGTTCGCCGGCGAATATTGTTAATCGTCATGTCGAAAGCCATGTAGTGGAAGTGCGCGGTAATTTCCCTTCGCTGACTAAGAATTTGAAGAAAATAAACTCCGTTCGTTTGGAAAAATACGGGGATACATTGTTTTGCTATACTAATCAAGTGCATGACATCGTTAATTATTTAGCAAGCATCTCAGGCGTTCATTATTTTTCACGATCATGTAACTTGGAGGATGTTTTTTTAACCATGACAGGACGAGAGTTGCGAGAGTGAATTATTACCGCCTGCCAAGATTTGGTAGAAATGCAATCATTGTGTGGTATCGAAATTTACTGGTCTGGCGAAAATTGATTGGCCCGGCGCTGGTGTTGCATTTTGGTGAGCCGCTTATCTATTTGTTCGGCTTGGGCTTTGGCCTTGGTGTGTTTGTTGGGGCAATAGATGGCATGGCGTATTTAACCTTTCTAGCTGGCGGGTTGATCGCCTCTTCTGCCATGATGACGGCAAGCTTGGAGGGAACTTACTCGGTTTTCACGCGCATGGTGCCACAAAAAACGTATTCAGCTATTCTGGCGACGCCAATAGAAGTGGATGACATTATGGCGGGGGAATTGTTGTGGTGTGCGACCAAGGCGTTGTTTAGCGGTACAGCAATCATCATCGTGGCGGCGCTCATGGGGGCGGTAGAAAGCTGGCAGGCCGTGTTTGCCATACCGGTGGTTTTTCTGAGTGCGCTATGTTTTACCGGGCCAGCCATTGTGATCGCCAGCATGTCGCCAAGTTACGATTATTTTAACTATTACCTAAATCCTGCAAGCAAAAGCACTCATTGAAAGAAAATGGTAAACTCATCAATTAGTTAATCACATTTAACCGCAACCGATGAGTCACCATTTTCATGAACAAGCATAACAGAAAAAAGCCTAAT
>JAKITZ010000196.1 GCA_021647805.1 Robiginitomaculum sp. | reverse complement strand
CTTTAAAATTTATCAAGTGTATTAAGTGCGCTTGATTTTCTGGCCGATGGGGAGGGGATATCGATCTCACGCAGACGGATCACAGTTTCCACGTCTGGAATAGTTTCGCAAATGCATGAGCTTGGCAAAAGCGGCCAGTCTATGTTGGCAATTTCTTTGCATGCGGTAAATGATGAATTGCGAAACGAGCTGGTGCCGATCAATAAAAAATGGCCGATTGCCGATTTATTACAAGCCTGCCGTGATTACCCCGGCGCATCCAATGCTAGGCGGATTACCTTTGAATATGTGATGTTAAAAGGTATCAATGACAGTGCTGCCGAAGCCAAAGAACTGGTTCGTTTGTTGGCGGGAATTCCCGCCAAAATTAACTTGATACCATTTAACCCCTGGCCGGGATCGCCATATGAGTGTTCATCGTGGAAAAAGATCGAGGCCTTTGCCGAGATAGTTAACAAGGCTGGATATGCCTCCCCGATTCGCACCCCAAGAGGACGTGACATTTATGCGGCTTGTGGACAGTTAAAATCTGCAAGTGTAAAAAAACGGGCTTCTGAGGAGTTGCGTGAACGACGACAAGGCGTTGTTAAATGAAACCGGACATGTCAATTTTGCAAACTAGACGTATGGTTTTGCGGGCGATGGTTGAAAGCGACGCAAATGCTTTGTTTCAAGTTTTTTGTGATCCAGTAGTATGCAAATATTGGAGTAGTTCGTCACATAATACCATCGAGCAGACGAAAAAATATATACAACAAAGTATCGAAGAGAGAAATCAACAAACCTGGGTTATTACCTTAGAAAATAACGAGGCGTTGGGTTGGATTTATTTGGGTGACAGCAAGCAGGGCGTGGCCGAACTTGGATTTATCTTGCACCGAGATCACTGGGGTAAGGGTTTAGTTAGCGAAGCCGCTGCAACGGTAATTGCGCACGGGTTTGAAACTAGAAAACTACGCCGGATATTTGCCGATGTGGATCCGGATAATACTGGCTCTAAGCGTGTGGTTGAAAAACTGAGGTTTCAGTTTGAAGGTGTCGCACGAGCCAACTGGGAAACTCATATTGGAGTGCGTGATTCGCTGATCTATGGTTTGATTGCTACGGACGAGCACCAATTTCGGTAAGGTACCTCCCCGCGACAATTTGCACCAACCCCCTTATGTTGCCCAATGCTCACACCTAATATCAGCATACGAAATTTGTTGATTTGCGCACGCATTGATGATCCTGTAGGCTATTAAACTTGACCGCTTTTCATACCAAAGCAAATCCGCAGAAATTGCACGCGGGCGATAACAAATTCGGTAAGCAACGCACATCCGGCAATCGTGCCAAAAACCACGATACTTGCTTCTATTTGCCAACCCAATTTCCATTGGCTAAGCGGGTACGCGATTACGATAATCAGAGTTTGATGCAAAATATAATACGGAAAAACCACAGAAGTCAGATAATGTAATGCTTTGCTCGGTTTGTTCAACCATGTTTGGGCAAATCCCAGGATTGTGACAATGGCTACCCAAGCATACGACACGCGGGCAAAACGAGCGATAAATACCTGAATACTACCCTCTGAATACGTGGCCACGAAACCGTCCCAATCAACCCAAACCACACTGAGCGGAACAATTAAACCAAGTGCAATGAATAAAGACCACGTTCGCATTTTGTTGATTGCCTGCCAGAACACAGTCGACTTAGCCACCAGATACCCTATCAGAAAAACTAGAAAAAGGTTTGCGTTATTGGCCCAGTCCGAAACTAGATTGTGAGTAGTCGGCCAATCCGGGGTAAGAGTAAAACGTATTATCAATAACGGAATAAGTGGTAAAACTAACACCACAACCCAACTTGGTAGACGAACCACCAGCCGACCCACCGGCCCTTTCACCAGCGAGTTTAACCAAGGTGCAATACCGACCAGAATAAACGAATAGACCAGTAAATAAGCTACATACCACAAATGATTCCATGTTGGGGTGGTTACATCAGCAAACACATAATTTGGATCGGAGTACTTGCCAAAAAAGTCCCAAAACCCCGGCTCGATACTTCCACTTTGCAAGAGCTGAAAATAGGTTTGCGGGGAGACAATAAATTGCATACCTATGAACAAGGGAATGAACAAACGCCACAACCGTTCTTTTGCAAATTGCTCACCACTCACCTTATCCAGTACAAATTTAGCCGCAATACCGGATATAAAAAACAATATGGAAAGCCGCCAAGGGTTTAACAAGCGCATCATCGGTTCCAACCAACTTCCTGCATACAAGCTTTTGACATGCCAATCCCATGTCACATAAAACATGCCTATATGGTAAAAAATTAACAATCCAAATGCGATCACTCTCAACCAGTCAAGGTCATACCTACGGCCACTTTTGTATTGAAAAGACATGTTTTTTCTCCAGTATTTCATGAATGCACACAAAAACCTCAAATACAGGCTTGGCAATAACTATGGGTCAAAACGTACATAGGCGAGATAAACGGAGTTACGTAAGGGCCAAACGGGTTTGTTTGCGGTTTGGGCGGCATGGTCTAAGAACTGTTCAATTTACCGACCATATTGTATAAGAAATCATGGAAACCCAGAAAAACAGTATTATGCAACAAGACCGGGAACTGGATTTAAAAATCTGGGTTTGGGTTGCAATAGCTGGTTTGCTGTTTGCTTTGATTAATGTATTTTCCATCCGGACGGAGGCTGCGCGAAATGGATTGCCGGCTCCAAGCTTAGCCCCTTGGGTATGGGAGGCAAGTAGTCTCGTCTCGCTTGTTGTTATTTTTCCATTAGTTGTCTACTGGACACGAAGAATTCCGTTTACCGCAAAAAACTGGCACAAGGCTTTGCTCTTTCATTTTCTGGGTAGCATAGGGTTTTCAGCTTTGCATGTTACTTTGATGGTGGTTATCCGAAAGCTAGTTTACCTGCTGTTTTTTGATACATCATATCAATTTTTTGGACAAGTTATAGTCGAGAGTTTATATGAATATCGCAAAGACTTAGGTTCATATTTTTTAATCGTTACCACCATTATCGCTGCCCATGCTCTTGCCCAACAAGCTCGTGAATTAGTAAGAGTAAACGCGCGAGCCAAACAAACTGGCCAATTCACCCTAAAATCAGGAACCCGTAGTATTCATTTAAACGTAGACGATTTTTTGTACGCCGAGGCCGCAGGAAACTATGTACAAGTTAGCACCTATAGCGGTAAACATTTTGTACGTTCCAGTCTGTTGGCCTTAGAAGAGCAATTGTCAGCTGCCGGGTTGAACGTGCGGCGCATACACCGAATGTATCTGGTTAACGCAAATGCCATTGGCGAAATGACGGCGGCAGGCAGTGGTGATATGATAATTACTTTGAAAGAAGGAACTAAGTTACGAGCTAGTCGTCGATACCGCAATCAATTGCTAAACTAGAGCAATAAGGTGCGCCGCGACAATTTGCCGATGACAACCCCTTGTGTTGCCCAATAGCCACACCTATTTTATAGGAGAATAAGGATCGTGTTCGATGCCAAATGGATCGACTTTCGATCATCTCGCTAATCACGTGTAGGAGAACAAAATGGAGTTTGAGCAATTCACCGACCGCGCCAAAGGCTTTGTCCAAAGTGCGCAAACACTGGCCTTAACATCTGGCCATCAACAATTAACCCCGGAGCATTTGTTAAAAGCACTGCTTGATGACAATCAAGGATTGGCGGCTAATTTAATGCGTGCAGCCGGGGCTGATCCGGATGCGGCTTTGCGAGCTGTGCAAGCAGCTTTGGATAAATTACCGACAATAGAAGGCGGTGATGGCAAGGTTTATATGGCACGTGAAACTGCCGAATTGTTTGAAAAAGCTGACGCTGTTGCCAAAAAAGCCGGAGATAGTTTTGTTACTACCGAACGATTATTATTGGCTTTGGTATTATCAGCAAAATCCACTGCCTCAAAAACTTTGAAAGATTCTGGCCTTACTGCGCACAATCTAAACTTAGCGATTGAACAGGTCAGAAAGGGTAAAAAAGCTGATACTGCTTCGGCAGAGGAAAATTATGATGCTTTGCAAAAGTACACTACTGACCTGACCGCCAGAGCAAGAGAGGGCAAACTTGATCCGATCATTGGTCGGGACGAAGAAATTCGCCGAACCATTCAGGTGCTATCGCGAAGAACAAAAAATAATCCAGTTCTGATCGGTGAACCCGGCGTTGGCAAAACAGCGATTGCCGAGGGGCTAGCCTTACGGATTGTAAATAAGGACGTGCCGGAAAGCCTGCTTGATAAGCAATTATTATCACTGGATATGGGTGCTTTGATCGCTGGCGCAAAATATCGCGGCGAGTTTGAGGAGCGTCTAAAAGCAGTAATTGGCGAAGTGCAGAACGCTGCCGGGCAAGTGATCTTGTTTATTGACGAAATGCACACATTGGTTGGGGCTGGAAAAACCGATGGCGCAATGGACGCATCAAACTTGCTAAAACCGGCTTTAGCCCGTGGCGAGTTGCACTGTATTGGTGCTACTACTTTGAATGAATACCGCCAGCATGTGGAAAAAGATGCGGCACTTGCTAGGCGTTTCCAACCGGTAATGGTCGAGGAACCAAGTGTTGAAGACACGGTTTCT
>JAKITZ010000195.1 GCA_021647805.1 Robiginitomaculum sp. | reverse complement strand
TAATTTCAAAGTGAAATTCTCGGATGACAAAACTACAGCTTTTTCCTCAGTAGTATTGTGTACTGGTTTTACCCACTTTGACAGTATCAACAAGCCTGAATGGGGATTTGGCACCTATGAGGACGTGGTGACAACCACTCAGGTCGAGCAGATGATTTCCTCTGGTCAAGGGGTGCGAAGACCGTCCAACGGCGATAAGCCAAAACGGGTGGCGATATTGCTTTGCGTTGGTTCGCGTGACCGACAAATTGGTCGTGAGTGGTGTTCCAAGATCTGCTGTACGGTTTCGGCTAATCTTGCCATGGAGATACGTGAAGAGCTGCCTGATTGTCATGTTTATATCTATTATATGGACATTCGTACATTTGGGCTTTTGGAGACCAAATATTATTGGCGTAGTCAAGAAGAGTTCAAAGTAAAATACATTAAAGCACGGATCGCCGAAGTGACTTCTGATGGTGATAAAATCATCGTTAAAGGCGAGGACACGTTGGTAAAGCGTCCAATTACTATTCCATTTGATATGGTAGTTCATGCGATTGGCATGGATCCGAACGTCGACAATATGCTGATCTCGTCAATTTTTGATGTTGAACTTGAAACCAACGGCTTTATTGACCGCAAAAACGCTTATGGAGAATTGGGGGCTACATCAAGAGCCGGTATCTATGTGGCAGGTTCTGCCACCGGCCCTGAAACCATTGATGACAGTATTGCCCAAGGAACTGCCGCTGCAATGAGTGCAATGGCCAGTTCTAATTTGCAAATTGCTGCTGAATAGGGGTTTGTCACTTTATGCTTTCGTCATTGTTTCATTTTCGTGAGAAACCAACGCCGGTAACAGCCAATTTGCCGCGTTTGGAATTATCCGGGCCGGTGTTGTCGGAAAGCTATCAGGCGATGGTGCATGGTTGTGAAGCTTTGGGCGGGGTTGAACGTTATGTGGCAGCCTTGAAGCTAAAGCATGAATTGTTTGCTCAAGCAGCAGGTGAAGGTGCTGTGCAGACTATGACCGAAGAGACTTTTGCCGGATTATGTGCGTTTATGGGTACGGTGCGCCGGCGAATTGCGACACACTTACACGGAGAGAAATTTACGGCGATGAAAAGCCACCTTGGTGAATTATTGGCCGATATGAAAGCTACCCATTTGGTTGATCAGCGCATGGCCAATTTTTACCAACATTTTCCCGAAGATAATAAGCATCGTTGGGTTCGTGATCTAGCTGCGGAAATGCTGCATAATGTCGATCCACAGCGATATCCATTGATGAGCCGCTGGATGTGGGATCGCAAAGCTAATACTGGCGTCATTCGCGAACTATGGCATGGCGAAGACGTTGATGGCTCGACCATTGAGCTTGCTGATGGTCACACAAGTTTTGTTGCTCTTCGGGCGGATATTGGCGGCTGGCTGTCTGAAAATGGCATCTATAACGATACTATTTATTACGTGGATTTGTTGTGTGCGCAAATTTACGCCAATTATATTTGCGCGCAGGGCGGCACTTATTTACGTGCTGATTTTGCTTCGCCGCATGACCCGATGCAATACTCAAGGCGCTTGCTTGGTCTTGACGGGATCAAACAAGGTTCAAGTAGAACTAGGCTAAAAGCCGAAGATGGCAGCTCGTTCGCTTTTGATATTAACTTGCTGGAAGATATGGAAAAAAACTAATGGCAATTCATGAAAAAAGCTTGATCCGACCAGAGAATATCAGAACTCATGATAATCTGGTAATTGATGGTGTTGATGTTTCCGGACATTGGTCAACCTTTATAGAAAGCCGGGTGGTTACTGATTATAACGAAGCCCTAGAAGAAGAAATTTCGGCGCTTCCGGGTGGTGAATACATTCATCGTTGTTGGCAGTGTGGATCATGCACCAATTCATGTACGGTAAACGCCGTAAACCCCGATTTTAATCCAAGATACTGGATTTACCTTATCCGTATGGGCATGGAAGACGAGTTGCTACGGGATAAGGAAATTATCTGGCAGTGTGTTTCTTGTAACAAATGCACTTATTCTTGCCCTAGAGATGTTGCTCCTGAGGGGGTGATGAAAGCCACTGCTCATTGGCTGGAGTTAAAAGGCCATACGGAGCCTTCAAACTCGACCATATTTGATACCGAATTTACCCGGCAAGTGGTGGAAACAGGCAAGATCGAAGATGGCCGTATTTTGCAGAACTTTCTAAAGAATTCTGGACAACCTTTGGTGCAGGACTGGCTTATCCAGATGGTAAAACAAATGCTTCGTAACTTGCCATTCAAGTTTTTGTTTCATTTGGGCTGGGCAACTTTGTTCAAGCCAAAGACCAAAAACTGGGACAAAGCAAGAGCTGCCATTGAAGAACACATTGCCGAAGAAAAGGCCGAACAGCGCGTAGCGTTAGGCCTAAGCAAGCAGGAGGGTTCATAATGCAAACCCGCAAAGAAAAATATAAAACGGTTGCTTATTATCCGGGTTGTGCGCTCGAAGGTACGGCGCAGCCTTATAATACCTCGACCAAGGCGATTGCCAAAGAGCTGGATCTTGAATTACAGGAGATCGAGAACTGGAACTGTTGCGGCGCAATGGAAGTCAAGAATATTGATCCTGAAATTCAAACCTACCTTTCGTCGCGGGTTTTGTCTTTGGCCAAGAACGAGACCAAACAAGACGTGGTTATGGCTCCGTGCAATGGTTGTTATCATAACCTGAAAAAGGCCGAATATGACATTGAAAATAAGCAAAAATCCCGCGATGTTGTAGAGAAGATTTCCAAAAAGGCTGATCACCCGGCCTATGAAGCCGGCGAGGTTGAAACCATTCATGCGCTGGACTGGATCAAGTTTGGCTATGGCGAGGAAGAATTACGCGCCAAGATCAAAGGCGGCTTAAAAGGTCTAAAAGTCGCCAATTATTACGGCTGTATGTACACTCGTCCACGGCATATCTTCCCAGAGAAAGACCAAGGCGGCGACAGCGAAAGCACTTCAAAGCCGCATTATATGGACGATTTGCTGGAAATCGCCGGAGCAGTAAATGTGGACTTTGCCATGAAGACCGCCTGCTGCGGCGGTGCTCATACTTTGTCCGATAGCGACATGTCGACTAAACTGGTGCTGAACATTTTACAAGCCGCCGAAGCTGCTGGCGCCGAAGTGATCGCCACCGAGTGTCCGACCTGCCATTCTGGGCTAGAAATGCATCAGATCAGGGCGTTAAAGCGGTTATCCAAGCAAACCAATGTCAAAGTTATCTATTTTACTCAATTACTTGGCATGGCGATGGGGTTGTCACCGCGCAAAGTAGGTTTGCATGAAAATGTATCGGATTCGATGAAATTTATCCGCGAAAAAGGCATAGCATGAGCGATTTTGCGCAATTGGAACTGGCACTGGATCAGCCTTTGGCCAGTGATAGTCCGGTTGAAGCTGCGGTTTTTTTGCTACATGCGGGCGAGCAAGCTTTGGAAAACTGGCTATTGGCCAAGGATAGACAACCAACAGATGCCTTGCGTGAGGGCTTTCGGATATTGGCTTTGCATCGCCAAGGAGCCAAAGGCGATCCCAGTTTTAATGCTTGCCGCGAAACCGCCCGTGAGCTGGTTTACCATTATAATCTGGTTCGCCTTGACCCTGATCATGCAAAGACCGGCCATCGTTTGCAGATGATGCAGTTATTAGCGCGGCATTTAGTGTTTTTTATTGGCGGCAAATTACAAGAAGCCGGACTTGGCGAGTTTTGTTGCGCTGCCAAGCCGGTTCGCCTAAACTCAATATGAATCGCTCATAATGGAGAATTATAATGGCTGATGTTCGTGGTTGCCACCTACCGGAAGACTTACTTTATGATGTGGGTAATCATATTTGGGTCAAAGAACTTGATGACGGTAAAATTCGTATAGGAATGACTTCGGTTGCTACGGCTTTGGCTGGCAAATTAGTTGCATTTACTCCGAAGAAAGTTGGCCGCAAGGTCAAAGCCGGACGTTCATGCGCCACGGTCGAAAGCGGCAAATGGGTAGGCCCTGCCAAATCTGCTGCTGGCGGCGAAGTTTTGGCGGTTAATGAAGACCTGCGCGAAACACCGGCACTGGCCAATGACGACCCGTATGCTGCGTGGATGGTCGAGATTCAACCCGAAGACTGGGACACTGTACGCGGTACATATACTGCCGGTGCGGATGTTGCCGCACCTTATGAGGCCAAAATGGACGAAGACGGCTTTGCAGGTTGCGAGTAAACCTAAGTTGCTTTCGATGAAGGTAAAAACTCAAGCACTAAAAAACCATCGATTATTTTTGATGTTTTACCCAAGGTATAGTTAGAGCAATACTCAGTAAAAGTGGGAAAGCTTTAGCTTGCCCTATCGCAATGCTGGCGCTTGCTACTTGAGGGCGGGTTTTACGGCAAAGGATTGCGACCACTAAAGATAGTTATTTCTAAAACTCGCGTTTCATTGAGTTTATCACGTATTTACAATGTCAAACAGCCGCAAACAGATAACTTATGAACTGTTGCAACACCATTATAGCAATTGGGTGAGTGATGGGTGCGCTTGAAACTTATCCCCGCCTGTTGATTACTAACAAGGGTAAATAAGGGTCAAATAAGGGTGAAATGTTTGCCAATTAACCCTTGGTTC
>JAKITZ010000194.1 GCA_021647805.1 Robiginitomaculum sp. | reverse complement strand
GGATGAGCATCGGTGAAAGCTGCATTAATGGCGCGCGAACCATAGCGCTTGCCAGTGGAAATGCCGCAATCGACTTGCTAGAGTTATCGGAGGCAAGGCTTACCGAAGAATCTGCCTCCAAAGTATTAGCCGCAGGCAAATCACCAAGATGCAAGTTTTGCAATCTTGCAGCTACATCAGCAATTGAACGTGACTTACCTTTATTATCAAAAAATATTGCACGATTTGCTTTGGCCTCATTGGGAAATAATTTATTCGCCGCAATATCAGGCGTATCAGATGCGGCCCTTAATAAGGTAGCTGCTGCACCAGAACCCATAAAGTGCGCTACATACAATTCCGCATCATTTGGTGCTCGACCAAGTTTTGCCGACAACTGAGCCGCATTATCAACAGTAAGCTGCGCCGCCATTGCCGTTGAGATCACTGGATCATGGCGCAAGTTTAGTATCTTGCTGCGAGTAATCGCGTCTTTTACTTCAAACTTACCATTACCATTACGTTTTATCGCATTTGCCTCATCACCAAGACCATGCGCTTTGCCATATTTTGAGACCATTGATAACCAAGTCTGTTCAACGAATTGAAACAATCCGGCCGCCGACGACGTTTTTGCTTTTGCCTCTGGACGCATTGAGCTTTCTCGATCCGCAGTTTTTAACAAGAAATCAAAAGAAACACCGGATTTATTCGCAGTATTAGCGAAAATCTGCCGCAAATTGTTGATCTGTGATTTAGCAAAAATTTCAGTCATAAATTACCAATTAGTTAGATGAATCAGTTCAATCAATCATATTAAAGCTTAACTCTCCTAACCGCCGGTTAATTCACTTATACGTTATTTGCCTTATTCTCGACACAATCAGACCACCAGACTGATATTGCAACGAAGTGCAAAGGGTAGAACATGCTAAAATTCATCGCGGTATTTCTTTTGTTAACAGGCACTGTGCTTGCATTCTCATTTAGCGCATTTGCTAGCGATACTGCCGTTTCTGATACAAAAGAAAAGCCCAAAAATCGGTGTTTTCGAGTTTATGAAATTACTGGATTTCACCCGCTTGATGATTACCATGTTTTTCTGCGTGGACGTACTCAAAAAAGGAATTATCTGGCACAAGCCTCTCGTAGATGTCGTGACCTTGATTTCACCTCGAAGATAACGGTTAGCTTTGAAAACAAAATAGTTTGCCCGCCAATGATTGAATTCATTCACTCAAGCAATGACCGCTGCCCTATAAAGTTTATCGAAAAAGTTGCCAACAAAGACCAAGCCGAACAAATCGTCGCCGAGCGGGCAAAACTACGTCAGGAAAAAGCCGATGCACGAGCCGCAAAATAACAATTTTAAAATGCTCGTTGATACGGTTCAACCTGCCGCAAATAACCAGAAACGGTTTCATCAAGTTTGAACTGCACCATATCTTCATAGCGATATGAATTTAAGGCTCCGGCTTTGCGTAATATCCTGCCGGCAACAGATTTAATTATTTTTTCGAATTGTGATGCATTATCCCACTCTGGGTTAAGCCCGAATTTTCGTCGCAAAATTCCATTAGTCACCATACCACCATTGATAAATGCGCTTTCATGGGTTGAAAATTCCATCACCATAGAAACACAAAAACTTTGGTTTTCAACCCGATGAGGCGAGCGATGCGGCCAAGAAACCATCTCGCCACCATACAAATCATAAACCCCTGCCTTTATGTCCATTTCTGGGTGATATGGCACATCTTCATTCCGCTCCCCAAGAATAATTGCCTCAAATGCCTCATCAGGCAAAAATTCTTGACCTAAAGGGTAAACCCAAACCCGCTTATGGCCTCTGATATGCCAAAGATGTGTAATGGTTGGGTCACTATGATATGGTGTTCCAGCAGTAGGTGAAGAAACCAATACCCCACCACGACAATTCCTGCGATCAAAGTTTCTGCCAGTTCCTTGCTCCAAATCCTCATGCAACTGATCAAGCAGCTCTATATATTCATGATGAGTATTCATTGCTTCACGAATATTTATCCAGATATCGCCAGATTGAGCAGCAGCAACCAAAGTTGCCCCCGAAGCATCACCAAAATCCACGGTTAAGTGCTGGTGTTTATACTGCTGTCGCAGGCCATCATTTGGCACAGCAAGAACATCAATTAAATGTTTTGGGTGTTTGTCTAACAAATCAACCAAGGCCTGGTCAGAAAACAAACCAGAATCTTGTAGTGAATGCTCAACCGCCATTACTTTTTTTCCGTAATCGCGGCGATTATCCTCTGTCCAATTATTGATTATTTGCATTACTTCCTCCTGCTTATTCGTCTGGCACACATTGCGCGAAACAGGTAATTTACTGCAATCTCTATACCGAAATGCTAAACTTAACTGCGACAAAACCCCGCAGGTATTGGTGGTTTTGGTATGCGTTTACTCTATTTAGCAACCTATGGTAGTGTGTGATTCGATGTAACCTTGGGAGTTAAGAAAATGCGCTTTGCCGGAATACTTGTTTTTGCTTTAGTATTTGTTATTTCCAGTATCTCCTTTTCTGTCAAAGCCGACTGGCAAACCGCCGGCAATCATCTTCCTGCTGGCGGCAGGGTCGATTCATGCACATTAGATTTCATCGATATATACCCTTGGGCAGTTGATGATTACGCATTATCCAGTGCCGTTGACCGTGTGCACCTTGGAACACTGGAAATTGTCGGAGTGCGCTGCACTTGGAAAAAGAAAAACGGTGGCATACCTGACCTCTTTTCAGCCGGTGATATGATCTGCCCCAACGGAGAGCGCCGCAATCCGTCCGAGCCAGACGGCTGTGGCGATACCAGCTATGTCCCGCAATGCCAATTGCAACAAGAACAAGCAGATAACGGCTCCGGTGTCCAAGGAGGTAACGCCGGCAACCCAATTGACCTTAGAAATGGCGCCAAAACCGAGACCGTTGTCGATTTTTCGACTTCTGGCGGACGGGCATTTGGTTTGATCCGCACTTATAATTCAGCCACCACTAGGGCTTCTAGGTTGGGTTATGGCTGGCGTACCAATTTTGATCGTAACTTGATCTCCCCGGGATCATTTTCTTCGCAAAGCAAAGTAGAAATTGTCGATGGAACTGGCGCATCCACTGCTTTTCGCCGCACTGGTGGAATATTCAAACTAGCTTATTGGAAACGTAGCTTAAATTATTGGAACTACACCAGAAAAGGCTTAAATGCCTCTTTGGTTAAACTGGCTAATGGTTGGGAATACACCACGGAAACCGGACGGGTTGAGTTTTTCAACATGGACGGAGTATTGCAATGGACAAAAGAAACTGACGGTTACCAAATTGACTTCACCTATGATACCGACGGCAATAATGTCGAAGTTGAGGATAGCTTTGGCCGCAAAATCATAATGTGGTACGATCTGCAAGGACGCATGCAAGCAGCCTTTGATCCCGATGGTAAGGTCTATGATTATTCCTATAGCATAATTGGCGATGGTTTTCCCGCAAATACAGACCCAACTACTGCCGGACGCAACGGCATGTTGACAACAGTGGCATATCCTGACGCAACACCACTAGATGACACCGATAATCCGACAGTTTCTTACCATTATGAAAACCCGAACATGCCAAGCGGGCTTACCGGGGTTACTGATGAAAATGGTGTGCGGATAAAAACTTGGGAATATGACAGCCAAGGGCGCGGTGTTTTAAGTGAACACGCCAACGGCACCAACAGGGTAAGCATTAGTTATGGATTAAATTCTGCAACCATTACCAATGCTTTGGGTAAGCAAACTATTGTCGAGTTTGAAAACTATCAGGACACTTTGCGCCTTACTGCGGTAAAGGGGCAAACATCGCTTAGCTGTGCCGCTGCCGATACATTATATAGCTATGACAATGATGGCTACCTGGACACAGTAACCGATGCCAAAGGGCGGATCACTAAGTTCACTAATGACAATAATGGCCGACGCACACAAGTAGATGCGGCTTTTGGAACCGTTGATCAACAAAGCTTTACCGCCAGCTGGGATCCTAACTTGCCGCTTGCCACAACCATAAGCCAGCCGGGCTTACAAACTACTTACCAATATAATGCCAGCAACCAGATCACTAGCATTTCGCAGACCGACACCACCACTCATACCCTGCCCTATTCCACCAACGGCCAGACGCGAACATGGACTTTGAGCTGGACTAGCAATGGGCAAATTGACACGGTTGATGGCCCACTAAGTGGAACAGCCGATAGCATTGATTTTGATTATGACAATGCTGGCAACTTGATCAAATTCACCAATGAAATGGGGCATATTACACAAATTACTGCCTATACCAGCAATGGTTTACCCTTAACCAGTACTGATGCAAACGGGGTCAGCACAACTTATAGCTATACCCCTAGAGACTGGTTAGAAACATACACAATTCATGACCCTTATGGCGGCTCTTATACTACGTCTTTAAGCTATACCATTGATGGCAGATTAAGCGGCATAATACCGCCGAATGGCGCGTGGATCGGTCTTTGGTACGATAATGCCGGACGCATGACTGGAACCGGCAATAATGCCGGCGATGAAATTGAGATGGTCTATGATGATCTTGGCGGTATTACTGCAACGCGGATCCGGGATAATAGCAATAC
>JAKITZ010000193.1 GCA_021647805.1 Robiginitomaculum sp. | reverse complement strand
ACCATACCGACTTGCATTTTGAGCTATTATCCGCAGTGTTTTCCGGCGTTGCTGATTTGCGCAAAATTTTTGATGCCGCAAAACTGCGACGACAAACCGGCAAGGGAACTTTGTTGTTCGTTGATGAAATACACCGGTTTAATCGAGCGCAACAAGACGGTTTCTTACCATTTGTCGAGCAGGGAATTGTTACTTTAGTTGGCGCAACTACAGAAAATCCGTCATTTGAGTTAAATGGCGCGTTGTTGTCGCGGTGTTCGGTGTTGGTTTTAAAGCGGCTTGATGAAGCGGCGATGTTGTTATTGCTGCAAAGGGCTGAAAAACAAGCTGCCAAGAGCCTGTTACTTGACGATGATGCCAGGCTTGCCTTGTGCGCGATGGCTGATGGTGATGGTCGTTATTTACTAAACTTGACCGAAGAAGTGTTGGCATTGGAAAGTGATGAAGCACTAGATCCGGCAGGCTTGGCGAAATTGGTGCAAAAACGTGCAGCACATTATGATCGAAACAAAGAGCAACATTACAATTTAATCTCCGCTTTGCACAAATCGGTTCGTGGCTCTGACCCTGATGCAGCCCTGTATTGGCTGGCCAGAATGCTGGACGGCGGCGAAGATCCGTTATTCCTTGGGCGGCGCATGGTGCGTATGGCCTCCGAAGACATTGGCCATGCCGATCCATCAGCTTTGCAGACGACATTGGCCGCAGTTGAGACATATCGCTTGTTGGGTTCTCCTGAGGGCGAGCTGGCTTTGGCGCAAGCATGTGTGCATTTGGCGTGCGCTCCCAAGTCCAATGCGGTTTACAAAGCGTTTAAGGCGGCAATGATATCTGCCAAACAATCCGGATCACTTAGTCCACCCAAGCACATACTAAATGCGCCGACTAAATTGATGAAGCAACAGGGTTATGGCGATGGTTATGCTTATGATCATGACCAAAAAGATGGCTTTTCGGGACAAAGTTATTTTCCTGATGAAATACAATCGCAGCAGTTTTACTTTCCGGTGGATCGTGGTTTTGAGCGCGGCGTAGCCGAGAGACTAGCCAAATGGCGAGAATTACGAAAGATCAGCCATGAATAGTATCCTTTTGGTTGGGCTAGGCGGAGCCTTTGGCGCGATTGCCCGACATTTGGTAAGCCGGTTGGCATTACACTGGCCAAATGTCGGATTTCCATTTGCAACTCTTGGCGTAAATGTTATTGGCGGTTGCTTAATGGGCATGCTGGTTGGCTGGTTGGCTCATAAAGTTGATGGCGGTAATGATTTGCGGCTATTGTTCGGAGTTGGTTTGCTTGGCGGGTTTACTACATTTTCTGCTTTTTCACTGGAATTAGTGCAAATGATTCAACGCAAAGCATGGGGCACGGCTGTTATATACAGTACTAGTTCTGTAGTGGTTTCAGTATTGGCTCTTTTATTGGGCTTGTTTATAATGAGGAAGATTTTTGCCGGATGAGCAAGGTGCAAAACATAACTATTGAGGCGGACGAAAATGATGTTCGCTTAGATCGATGGATCAAGCGGCGGATTGTTGGTCTTGGGCAGGGGCAAATTGAAAAAGCCTTACGCCGAGGTGATATCAGGGTTGATGGCAAACGTGCCAAAGCGAATACCAGATTGTTCACTGGCATGTTGGTTCGTTTGCCGCCGTTTACAGTTTCCAAGGCAGGACCTGCGGTAAAATCGCGAGTCACGGCAAAAGATCAAGCTTTGGTGAAATCCATGGTGATTTTTGATGACAAGCAGGTTTTAGCTTTGAACAAAATTAGTGGTCTGGCGACACAAGGCGGCACCGGAACCGTTCGTCATATTGATGGAATGCTTCCGGCGTTTGATGATTTAGAATACACGCCTAAATTGGTTCACCGCCTTGATCGTGATACTTCTGGGCTGTTACTGCTTGGACGAACTCCCGCGGCAACCGCGTCATTGGCGAAAGCTTTTAAATCGAGAACAACCAAAAAAACCTATCTGGCGATTGTGCTTGGCGTGCCAAGGCCAGAGATCGGAGTTATCAAAGGTTATATGAAAAAGGGTATAGGGGAAAAGGGTCGTGAAATGATGATCTGGGCTCGTCACGGTGATCGCGATGCTCAATATTCACGTACTTCTTATACCGTATTATCCAGAGCCGGACAAAAAGCAGCATTAGTGGCTTTGCGTCCTGAAACTGGCCGTACCCATCAATTACGTTTTCATCTGGCTGAAATCGGATATTCTGTTTCCGGAGATCATAAATATGTTTGTGATCGTGAAGAACTTGGCGGGCTGCCGAACAAATTGATGTTACATGCATGGGGTATTGAACTGCCGCACCCGACAAGTGGTAAGTTTCAACTTAATTGCCCATTACCCGAACATTTCACCCGCGCTATGGATATGCTGGGGTTTGAAAGTAATATTTCAACTGATCCATTCGAAGGGTTGGAGTAATGGCTGTGCCAATAAGTGCTAGTAGGTTTTACAAACAGGCTTCGTATGAAAAACAAGGCCGCATTTGGCAAGTAATGCTTGATGATAAGGCGTTACGCACCCCGGCAAGACAGGTGCTACGATTGCCCACTGAAAAATTAGCTATGTTGTTGGCGGACGAGTGGCAAGCTCAAGAAGATAGCATTAAGCCCGAGCAAATGCCGTTGACAAAACTGGCGAATGTGGCGCAAGACCATGTAGCACCAGATAAGGGGCCAAGCGCGGGAGAACTGATGCGCTTTGCTGCTAATGATGTGATTTGCTTTCGCGTGGCGCAGCCCAAGCGATTGCAAGAGCTACAGGGAAGTAAATGTGATCCATGGCTGGATTGGGCTGAGCAAGAGTTCGGCGCCCGATTAGCTGTGACAGTTGAGCTTAGGCCCCCGGATATGCCGCTTGCTGCGCTGGAAAACATGCGTAATACTGCTCTTAAACTAGATGCATTTACGCTTACCGCCTTGTTACATGCAGTTTCCATTGTTGGCTCGGCGGTTTTGGGTTTTGCAATGGTTCAAAATCAAATGGATGCTAAAACTGCATTTGATCTGTCACGTATTGAAGAAGATTGGCAGATCAAACAATGGGGTGAGGATGATGAAGCCTTGCTTCGTTCGCAAAATATGCTTGATGCGCTTTGTTCTTCCTATCAGTTTATGCAAGCGGCTAAATGTTGATTTATTTACCTAAGATGTTATCCAGAATATTGGAGTTAAATTATGAGAAACATGATTAAAGAGCTGGATAAACGTCGCGAAGCTGCATTGGCCGGTGGTGGTGCAAAACGTATGCAACGCCAACACGACAAAGGCAAATTAACCGCCAGAGAGCGTTTGGAATTACTGCTCGATGAAGGATCGTTTGAAGAATACGATATGTTTGTCGAACACCAATGTTCTGATTTTGGCATGAGCGACAACAAAGTACCCGGTGACGGAGTTGTTACGGGAAATGGTACTATTAATGGGCGTTTAGTGTATGTTTTTGCTAAAGATTTCACGGTTATGGGTGGTTCTTTGTCATTGGCACATGCAAAGAAGATTTGCAAAGTGCAAGACATGGCTTTGAAAAATGGTGCGCCGATTATTGGACTTTTTGATAGTGGCGGAGCGCGAATTCAAGAAGGCGTTGATGCGCTTGGCGGCTATGCAGAAGTTTTTCAACGTAACGTGCTGGCCTCTGGGGTGATCCCGCAAATCTCGGTAATTATGGGGCCGTGCGCTGGTGGTGATGTTTATTCACCGGCGATTACTGATTTCATTTTTATGGTTCGCGATACTTCGTATTTGTATGTTACTGGCCCTGGTGTGGTGAAAACTGTTACCAATGAAATTGTCACCCATGAAGAATTAGGCGGAGCCAGCATGCACGGAAAAGTCTCCGGTGTGGTCGAGGGAACTTTTGAGAACGACTTTGAAGCCTTGGTGCAGGTGCGAAGGCTGATCGACTTTCTTCCCGCCAGCAATCGTGAAAAACCGCCAACCCGTCCGGTTTTCGATGAAGCAATGCGCGAAGAAGCATCACTGGACAGCTTGATACCGGATAATCCGAATACTCCGTATGACATGAAAGAATTATTGCAAAAGGTCGCCGATGAGGGTGATTTTTTTGAAATCATGCCAGAGTTCGGAGCCAATATTATTACTGCTTTTGGGCGGTTAGAGGGCAAAACTGTTGGGTTTGTGGCTAATCAACCAATGGTGCTAGCCGGGGTGTTGGACATTGATGCCTCGAAAAAGGCCGCAAGGTTCGTGAGATTCTGCGATGCGTTTGATATTCCACTGGTGACATTTGTTGACGTTCCGGGGTTTTTGCCCGGCACCAAGCAAGAAAGCGGTGGTTTGATCAAACATGGGGCTAAATTGCTATTTGCCTATGCCGAAGCCACTGTGCCCAAAGTGACTGTTATTACCCGTAAAGCCTATGGCGGAGCCTATGATGTTATGGCTTCCAAGCATTTACGCGGTGATGTTAATTATGCTTGGCCAACTGCCGAGATCGCGGTTATGGGCGCAAAAGGCGCGGTTGAGATTATCTTTCGTGCTGAAGCTAATGATTCAGAAAAAATAGCCGAACGCACCAAAGAGTATGAAGATAATTTCGCCAATCCGTTTGTTGCCGCCCGCCGTGGTTATATTGATGATGTGATTATGCCGCGCAATACCAGAAAACGAGTGGTCAGTGCATTGCGAACTTTACAAAACAAGCAATTAACCAACCCATGGAA
>JAKITZ010000192.1 GCA_021647805.1 Robiginitomaculum sp. | reverse complement strand
CCAATGGATATATTACCGAAGAAGCGGCAGTGGAAGCACAAAAGGACGAACTTATTTCCGTAGAAAGACTTACCGGAGAGCGTTATGTGGCGGCGGCATATTTTGTCGAAGCCATTCGCCGGCAAGTTTTCGCACTTTATGGCGAAGACCAATTATATGATGGTGGCCTTTCCATTCGCACCACTTTAGATACGCAAAAACAACAATGGGCGCGAACTGCATTGCGCCAAAGTTTGGAAGAATATGATCGCCGCCATGGCTGGCGTGGAGCTTTGCAGAAAAAACCTCCTGAAATAGATGCCAGAGTCGCTTTGGAAAACACTAAACGCCCTGCAGGTATCGATGAGAGCTGGGAACTGGCGGTTATAACTGCGGTAACTTCGGGCAAGGCCGAATTTATTCTGGTTGATGGCAATGTCGGCGAGATATGGTTGCCAGAGCTGAAATGGGCAAGGAAACAACTGCCATTGGCCAAACGTGGCGCAGCGATTACTGTGGCAAGTGAGGTGCTATCCAAAGATGAAATTGTGCTTGTGGAGCCATTAACTGATGAAAGTGGTGGATATGGTTTGCGCCAAATCCCACAAATCAATGGCGCTATTATGGCTATGGATCCGCATACAGGGCGAGTGTTAGCAATGGTTGGTGGTTATAGCCACCGGCGTAGTGAATTTAACCGCGCTATGCAGGCAAAACGACAAGTTGGTTCGTCTTTTAAGCCATTTGTCTATGCGGCGGCTATGGAGCTTGATTATACGCCGGCTAGCTTAATTCTTGATGCTCCGTTTATTGCCGATGGTGGGGCGCAAACCAGGTTTTATAAACCGCAAAATTATGAATCTGGTAGGTTTTACGGACTTTCGACTTTGCGCCTTGGTATAGAGCAATCCAGAAATGTTATGACTGTTAGATTGGCGCAAGAAATGGGTATGCGGCCAATTACTGATATTGGCATACGAATGGGAATGTATGATGAGCTTGCTCCGGTTTTAGCAATGTCGCTTGGAGCCGGTGAAACTACTTTATGGCGGTTGATGGGAGCTTATGCATCGATGGTCAATGGCGGTAAGCTTGTTGATCCGACAATTCTTGACCGGGTGCAAGATCGTAACGGTTTGACCATACTGAAGCATGATAGAAGGGATTGTCCGGGGTGTCGTGTTGATGTTGATATATCACGTACCGATGGCTCTTTGATCGAGCCTGAGCTACCAGAGGCTAGGCCGCAAGTATTAGATCCGGTTGTTGCTTATCAGATGGTAACAATACTGGAAGGGGCTGTTCAACGCGGAACTGGGGTGCGCTTGCGTTCACTGGGTAAAACCCTTGGCGGTAAAACCGGTACCACAAATGATATGAAAGATGCTTGGTTTATGGGCTTTTCCCCTGATCTTGTTGTTGGGGTATATGTTGGCTTTGATACGCCGGCAACAATGGGTGAAGGCGAGGCCGGAAGTAAGGTGGCGTTGCCGGTTTTTAAGAAATTTATGGAAAAAGCCTTAGCTGATGTGTCCAATGCTCCATTTCGTATTCCAGACGGGGTAAGTCTTGTCTGGGTTAATGCTAAAACCGGTGAAATTTCCAGACCAGACGCATCCGGTGCAATTCTAGAAGCATTTAGGCCGGGAACTGAACCAAATCAGGCTGATCGTGGTATTCGGTTGACCATTGGTGGAAGAAAGCCGGGGTTAAATTCTCTAGGGTTGCGTGAAGAAGAGGACGACGAGCTTGATCCGGAACTAGAAGATGAAGATTTATTGGACGGCGTTTATTGATTTTCCTCTGATCTGTATTGCTGGTTATGTTACTGTGTGCCATAGCTGTTTTTGAATTATTAGAGCAAAATTATGCGTGCAGAACTTCAAACATTAACTGATCAAATAAAGCAGTCTATTGAGCTGCTAAGGAGGCGGCTTTGACTGGGATACAGCGCAAAAACGTCTTGATGAGCTTGATGCATTAGCCGAGGCACCGGATTTTTGGAATGATTCTGGTGCAGCGCGTAGATTGATGCGCGAACGTAACCGATTAGGCAAATCAATAACTGATATTACCGAACTTGAAGTTGATCTCGTTGATACTATAGAGTTGGCAGAATTAGCTGAGATGGACGATGACGCTAATTTAATTGCTGAAGTAGATGCGACTTTTAATGCAATGGCTAAGCGTTCGCGATCCGCAGAATTAGAAGCATTATTATCGGGCGAGACTGATGCCAATGATGCTTATATAGAAATTCATGCCGGAGCTGGTGGTACCGAGAGCCAGGACTGGGCTAATATGTTGTTGCGAATGTATAGTCGCTGGGCCAATTCGCGTGGGTTTAAGGTTGAACTAATCGAGCAGCAAAACGGTGATGAAGCTGGTATTAAAAGCTCGACCATTTTGGTGAAAGGTGAAAACGCCTATGGTTGGTCTAAGACCGAGTCCGGTGTGCATCGTTTGGTTAGAATTTCACCATTTGATAGTGCCTCAAAAAGGCATACCAGTTTTTCCTCTGTCTGGGTGTATCCGGTTCTTGATGACAATATCGAAGTTGATATTGAGGAAAAAGATGTACGCACCGATACTTATCGCGCCAGTGGTGCTGGCGGGCAGCACATCAATAAAACCGATAGTGCAGTTCGCTTAACCCACATGCCAACTGGCATTGTGGTGCAATGTCAAAACGATCGCTCTCAGCATAAAAATCGTGCAACCGCATGGGATATGTTGCGAGCCAGATTGTATGAAAAAGCCATGCAGGAGCGCGAAGCCGAAGCCCAAGAAACCGAAGATAATAAATCTGAGATTGGTTGGGGTCATCAAATCCGCTCTTATGTTTTGCAGCCATATCAAATGGTCAAAGACTTACGAACCAATGTTGAAACTTCAAATACGCAAGCCGTTCTGGACGGCGACCTTGATCAATTTATGGCTGCTTCATTGGCAGCAAGAGTTGGTAGCGAAACGAAAGAGTAATAAATGTTAAAACAATATGCAAATTTCTTAACTCATCTTGAATGCGGCTTAACTGGGGAGCGTCATGAGGCAGGCTTAGTTCATGGACTTTCTAATGCCGGTAAACCATTGCTGGCCAGATATGACTTGGCGGCGATGAAGGCAAAAGTTGATCGTGATCAGGTTTGGGCGCGAGATGGCGGGTTTTGGAAATGGCGTGAACTGTTACCGGTTGTCGACACAAATAATGTCTGTGAGTTGGGCGAGGTTGATACGCCATTGATCCAGCTAAACCGCTTGCATAAAGGCTCGCAGGTTTGGGTTAAGGACGAAGGTCGATTACCAACGGGATCATTCAAGGCACGGGGGCTTGCACTTGCTGTGGCTATGGCCAAGGAATTGGGTTTGTCACATTTGGCAATGCCAACCAATGGTAATGCTGGCTCTGCTTTAGCTGCCTATGCCAGTCGCATTGGAATGCAAAGCACTGTTGTCTGCCCCGATGATACTCCTTCAATCAATATTGAAGAAACCGCATTACAAGGAGCTGAGGTGTTCAAAGCCAACGGCCTTATCAATGCTTGTGGTGCTTGGGTGAAAGCCGGTGCCGAACAAGGTAAATGGTTTGACCTTTCGACCTTAAAAGAACCATACCGAATTGAGGGCAAAAAAACCATGGGGCTGGAATTGGCCGCGCAAATGGGTTGGGCTTTACCTGATGTGATATTCTATCCGACCGGAGGCGGTACTGGCCTGATAGGCATGTGCAAGGCGTTTGATGAATTGCTGGCTTTGGGCTGGTTGGAAAAAACCGATTTGCCGCGAATGATAGCGGTTCAATCTACTGGTTGCGCACCTATTGTGCGAGCCTATGAGCGGGGCGAACGATTTGCCGAAGTTTGGCAAGACGCACACACTTTTGCCGCCGGAATACGGGTTCCAGCAGCAGTGGGTGATTTCTTGATACTAGATGGGGTACGTGATTCTGCTGGTTTTGCTATTGCCGTAACTGATGAAGCAATTGAACAAGCTCGGGTGCAGGTGGCTAGAGAAGAGGGGCTGTTATTATGCCCAGAAGGTGCCGCGACTTATGCTGCCTACACACAGTCCATCGCCGATGGCACTGTCACATCGCAAGAAAGTGTGGTGCTGTTTAATTGCGCCACTGGCCTTAAATATCCAATGCCAAGCGCAGGTGCTGCGCTTGATTTGGAACAAGGGCATGCTTAACCAAATAGATGTTTATTTCTTTGTACCCATTACCGGTGGTCTGACTTGTTGCGCGGCTGGTCGTGGTGGTGGGACATTGGCTTTTGCAGCAGGTTTTCTAGTGGCGGTTGTAGGGTCACTTGCATGGCGGCATTGGCCTTCAAAAAACGCACCAATTTCCATTGATAAAGATGAATGCGTAATATCGCCTTCCACACGGGCTGTTGCTGCTAGTTGGACTTGGCGACCACGAATTTTGCCAATTACCTTGCCTCTGACAATTATTGTATCGGCTACTACTTCACCTTTGATAACTGATTTTTCACCAATGGTAATTGATCCAGCGCGAATATCGCCCTCGACACTACCATCAAGTTGGATTTCACCTTCTGAGATAATTGAGCCGGTGATTGCAAGGTCACTGCTAAGAATGGACGGGGCAGAGTTTTGGGTTGGCATGGTTTTTCCAATCGGCTTCGTGGGGAGGGAGGGCTGTTTTTGCCCAAGGGTATTATTTTTTTTGTTGAACATATAATCCTGCTTTCAAGAATTTTTCAGGGTCATAAAT
>JAKITZ010000003.1 GCA_021647805.1 Robiginitomaculum sp. | reverse complement strand
TTAACATAAAACAACCCCGCCGTGGCCAGAAACGCTAAAAAAACAGCAGCCAACAACCCATCTGGAGCCGCCTTAGGAAAGCGTGATTTTGATGTGTTCATTGTGATGGCTCCATAGGAAATTCGTGGTATGCATTGGCTGCAATAACCGCTTTAGCCCAAGCATATTGATTGTTATCGCTGATGTAGTAATCGACCATACCATTGGGCATAAGCACCACTGACAAGCCGCCAAAACCGGACATAAAAGGCACCCAAAGCGCAACTTTTTGTTTTAGAACGCTGCTGGCATCCCAAGCCCAAAAGCCATTATTATACCGAAAGTCTTTGCCCGAAGCCGGTAAGCCCGGGTCAGCCGGATCCATTTGTAATGCGCTGCGCAATGCATCAGTATCAATCACATCCACGCCGTTGATTTGGCCATGATCTACCGCAATGAATTGGCTGATTTTCGCCAGATCATCAGGTGTGAAAGTAAGACCCCAGCCGACATAGGGTTGCGCCACCGCGTCCCGGGTGCGCCTGGTTTTATAACTAAGCGGTGACAGATTTAAAGCTTTCCAAATCGGATCAACCAACAGGTCTTGGTAAATATCGGCATCAATTCCACGACGTTCACGCCAAAAGCCTTGCATGGCCGTGCCCAAAACATAATGATCCGTAGTATGATAAACCCACTTAGTGCCCGGTTTACTTTTTCGGGGGTACAAAGAGCAGGCTCGGTTAATTTTGCGCTTATGATCCGGCGCAATGAAAAACCCATCTTGAACAGCGGCGTTTTCATCTTTTTCACTTTTTGTCGATGAATAGCGTCCGGTAGCCATATCCAGCGCATGGCCAAAACCAATGCCGCTCCATCCAGCCTTGGCGCATTGCGGCACATAGGTTTCGATCAATGCGGTTTCTGCCTCTGGGTAGAGCTTTTTCAGGCGCATCATACTAAGGCCAGCAAAAATGGATTTTGCCAGCGAATAAGAAGGAATAGCCAAATTATCACAAAATGGGTATGCCCCATACCGGGTCTCGCAACCGCCAAGATAATGCACCCCATCAAGTATCACCCCATAGGCGGTCATGGCTTCTGGCGTTACATCATCTGACGAGGCAAAAGCGCTGACATCAAGACCCGAGTGGTCAGTGGCAAGCGCGCTAAAGGCACGAGTAGGCATCTTGTTTTGCAGTTCTTGTGTAAAAGCCGCGCGCAAACCCTTGGCATTATACACCGCTCCTGGTGCGTAAATGATACTTCCGGTTCCCCACATATCATATTGAAAGTAAAGACAGGTTTCGGAAACTATTTGATAGGCAGCACGGGAGGTTTCGCCATCAGCTTTGATGAGAAAGCTCAGCACGCCATTATGGGTGCAATTGGCGTTACGTTCTTGTAAGGAAAATGGCAAAGCCGCCCGAGAAAACCCCGCATCGCCGGGTTCTAGCCAAATCCGTCCCGGTTCCACCAGAATATCCCAAGCCTCATTATCGGTTCGAATCAAGCCGCGGGTTTTTGGCACAAGGCGATCACCCACCTGCACAAAGCTAAGATCAAACCCCGGTGGTACGCCCAAGCCTTTTACTTGGTTGTCTAAAAAACCAAAGCGATCGCGTAAAACTTTCATGTGCGCTGATTCTTCGGTGACATGAAACGACAAGCGACCTTCGATATTTATCGTGGGCTGGCTTGCACCTTCGGCCGCAATGTAGGCACTCATGGGTACGGGGTTTGCCATATTGTCCATGCCAGTAAGAAAGTTTAAGGACAGGGTCGTACGTGCATGCGGCTTTGTTGTTATTCGCTCGGTTACAGCACTAATGGTGATATTATCTGCCCAACAAGTATCATCCTTTTGATTGCCAGCAGCGCGCAATCGGATCAATAAAGGCGACCCCTTGATGTCCAAAATTGCCGAACCTGTATAGAGGGTCGCCCCATCATCAGCGCCGTCTTCAACCCGCAACACCTCAGCCCATTGCTTGCCGCCAGAAGTAGATACCTCTGCAATACAAGCATCGTTTTTTTCCAAATTCATTGCCGCAAATGATGCAGATATACGCACCTGCTCCAACCCATCAATATTTAGACCAATCAGCGCACTAGCCGAGCGGGTAAGGCGCATGGAAACATTGCCGGCATAAGTGGTCAGTCGAATATCGCCCTTGCCTGCGGACTGCCACCCATCGGCATTGCCGTCTTGAAAGTCTTCAGCAAATAAGGTTTGCGCGTTGGCTGATGTGACAAGAAAAAGCAGGCTAAGAGCAACCAGTACGACTTTCATGAGCATATCCGTTCCGTAGTAAGACTACGTTGTTATAACCAAACCAAGTGTATCGTTAAAAACTCACATTCAAGGCCACGCCAATGGTCCGCGGCAAGGTAATGAATTTACGGGCATTGCTACCATAAAAATCGGCTGCTGGATTGGGGCCAAAAGCCGCCGGTGTAAAAGATCCAGTCGTGCCTGAAGTGTTGCCAATGTTTTTAACAAATAATGACGCGTTCCATTTATCAGCAGCCACAGTAAAGGTCATATCCACTACCGCGAAGCCGTCAAATTGTACTGCCTGAAATACATTTTGATCCAGTACATTTTGCGTTGATGACTGATAAAACCCGTCAAAACGGCTGATAAAGTTCATACCATTACTCAAAGGAATGGTATAATCAGCGGCCACATTAAACGAATGTTTGGCAACGCCAGGTAAAGGTGCACCATTGGCGGCTACCATCGTTCCCGTAGTAAGGCCAAAACCCGGAGGGGCAATAAAGTCTTTGGTTAACTTCGCATCTACAAGGGTATAGCCGATAGAATAGTTAAACATACCGTCGTCGCTACTGCCGCTGATTTGGGCCTCAATGCCTTGCGAGCGGGCTTTATCGGCATTGGCAACAGCAAAGAAAAACCCGTTGGGTGTCGAGGTGTTAAATTGCGGATTGCTCCAGTCAATATAAAACGCATTCAAATCATATCGAAGACCGGAGGTCGTGCCTTTTATACCCACTTCATAGTTAAGAGCTGTATCGGATTGAAAGGTTAGCCAAGCCGGATTATTGGCAAATTGCCCAGTAGTCGGCACTCCATTACTACCACCGCGTCGGTACCCCTCAGAAATGGTCGCATAAATCAGGTCGTCATCGCTAAACTCATAGGCGGCATTGGCTCTGAATAGAACTTTGCTATCTTTGGCAGTAAAAATGGTGTCGGATTGGCCATTGAAGAAGGTATATGGCCCTGCACGTACAAAGGTATTCGTAGTGGATTCGTTGTCAAAATACCGAAGCCCGCCAGTAAGCTTAAAGCGATCCGTTAAATTGGCAGTCAGTTCCCCAAAAATTGCGACTTCTCTGTAATCCTCTTTGCGATCAAAGGTGAATATATTATCGGTAAAAACAAAATCAGTAAAAAAGAAGGCATCAGCCCAAGCTTCAAAACCCACAAGGTCACTTACTTGTGTAGCTCCGCGAGTTTGATCCTGATAAAATGCACCCAAAACATAGTCAATGCGGTTTTCCCCATTGGAAACCAGACGAACTTCTTGAACAAAAGACTTATCGGAAAAAGTTCGCATAGCTGTGTAAAGTGGCCGTGGGAAAACAAATGTGGGCGAGAAATAAAACTGCGCCAGATTGTTGGCAAAAAAGCCGGTATTATCAGTCTCACTATTGCCTGTGTTTTCGTAATATGATGTGGCTGAGGTCAGGCTAGCAAACCCTAAGTCAATATTAGCTTCCAGCGAACCCATATCCAAATTGCGATTGGCTGGTTCTTCGATCACCGCACCGTTTTCATATTGGCCATAGGCCGTGCCTAGTCCATCATTGCCTTGGCTGGGTTGCCGACGACCGCCGCTATCATCCGATTGGTAGAAATAACTAGCCACAAAGTCGACGTTCTCTGTCGGAGCCCAACGAGCACTAATCCGTGCATAAAGGCTTTGATAATAATCAGCATCTTTTTTGCTACGGTATTGCGCTGAATCTGCACCCAAATCAAAAATCCCATTGGGCTGGATTGGAACGCCATTATTGTCGAGTACATACAAGTTCGTGTAATCAGTGATACCGGGATAATCTTGCCACAACACATTAGCGCGAATGGCAAATTTATCACTTACCGGGGCATTAAAAATACCGCCAGCCGAATATCCAAGGCTGCCAGAGCCGTTCACCGAAGATATGGTTCCAATAAAGCTGCCGCTAACTTCGTCAAACTGTGGCTTGCGGGTGAAATACTTTACTGTTCCGCCCAATGCCCCTGAGCCATAAAGCGTGGCTTGTGGCCCCCGTTGCACTTCGACACGATCAAGGTCAATTAGTGCCATATTGGCAAAAACCGGGGTTTCATTGACATACGTAGAGACCGTTGGAGCTGAGCCGAGTAGAAAATCCCCAAAAGCCGAGCTATCTACATTAAGGCCTCGAATACGAATGCTGTTGAACTGTATATTGCGCTGTCCTTGATCAATCTGACTGACCCCGGGAATGGTGCGTAGTAACTCAGCGGAATCCAATGTGATTGCATTGGCAATATCGGCACCGGAAACAACAGAAATGTTATAAGGTACATCTAAAATGTTTTCTTCGCGGCGCTGGGTCGTGACTGTGATTTCATCCACATCTTTTGCCTGTTCAGTTTCTTGTGCAAAAGCCAGACCCGGCGTTAGGATTGTACAACCCAGCAATAGACTTAGTAGCGAGCGGCTTGTTAGTTTTTTGCATGTATTAAACATTGGAAATCTCCTTTTGTCCCCGAATTTTGATGGTTTGATCATTGGCTTTTATTGTCTTTGTTGGTGTTCGCTTTTTTGGCCATGGCTAATGGGCCAAGCGCCGTAAGAGCAGATGAGTTATTGTGGTTCTGATAAATTGGAAAAGGTGTTTTGTGGTCGCGAAAGCTTTTCAAAGGTTGGGCTAAATTGTGCCAGCCTTGTGTCCGTACCCGGCGCACATATTCCAAATCAATCTCGATCGGTATAATCTCGCGACCTGCACCCGCTTGATGGATGATTTCGCCGCCGGGTCCCGCGATGATTGAGCGCCCAAAAGCCAATTTTCCCGCAGAATTAATATCGAAAAAATAACATTGATTGGTCACAGCACTAGATCTGGCAATCGCCAATTCTGCATCACGATCCAAAGTATTGGTTAAGCTGGGGTGTAAAATTACCTCGGCACCCATGGAGACCAATGTGCGTGTAGTTTCGGGAAACCACATGTCATAACAAATGGAAACACCAAAACAGCCAACGCCGTTAATATTAAAAACCGTGAACTCTTCGCCGCTGGTCACATCAACTTCGTAAGGCAGAAACGGAAACATTTTGCGGCATCGGGTAACGACTTCACCTGCCGGGTTTATGACCGGAGCAGTGTTGAAAACCTTGTCGTCTTTTTTTTCATACAAACTGCCGGGTAATATCCATAGTCCGGTTTCTTTGGCCAACGTGCAAAAGCTCTGTTCTGCTGTGCCGGGCATGGTTTGGGCATGTTTTAGGCCGGTGCCAAAACTTGCCAGTTCTGCAAGCACAACCATATCGACCCAAGGAAATCTTTTGCGCACAATTCTAATTTCTTGGCACAACAGGTCAATATTGTCTTTGGATTCCAGCTCCAGTTGCAGAGCGGCAATTGCAAATTTAGACACAGCACCTCCTGAATACTTTTCCCCGCTTTGCACGGGGTTTTCCTGAAGTTACTTCTATGGGTTGGAGCAGGCTAACAATAGGTCCAGATGAACCTAATCGTTGAGTCCAGTTTTGTTAAACCTGAAGCCGGATATTACTTCTTGCTACGGCGCACCAATATTGCCCAATCCACAAGGTGACCGTCTTGGTGGAACCATTCGATACGCTCGCCCCGTAACACCACGCGAAAGCGACCCACTTCGCCATAGGACCATTCAGACCATTGGCGACACCAGTAATCACCCTCGACCCACCACGTACCATGGTCGCGATCTTCATTGGCAAAGCCGGCACGACCTTGCATCTTGCCATTACGACTCAGCACGATGGTGCAAGGATCGCCATATACTGTCTTACATAGTAATTTGGATCCGTTACAGACGCGCTTAATGGCTGACCCAGAAAGGGCTTGCGCTGCATCAAAGTTAGTTTTTGAAGGAGTAGGATCCATGGTTTCACGAAAAGCATTTGCAAAAGCAGCAACACCATCTCGAATTTTACTTTCAACAAGGCCGGTAATACCTAAACGAAAAACATTGTTGGGAACCGCGCGCGAATAATAATCGTGCACTGGCTCGATCAATACACCATGAGTTCCGGCGCGTTTTACCAACAGCCGGGTGTCTAGGGTTTTAGGGCCAGTTATCCAAGCTGAAGTCCCAATCCGAGTTGGTAAAAGGGAAATTTTGTTCGGCAAATAATAGTTAAGTGCTTCACGCAAAGCGATCATGCGCTTAGCAAACGCTTCTTCAACATGCCTCAGCAGCGCCGCATAATGACCAAGCGCCAACATGTGGGCAAAAGTGCGCTGTATGCTCAAGGCTGGGTGGCGCGCGGTAATGCGTCGCAAATTTCGTGCGGCGCGGATGACCGGGATAGGCGCTACCAGCACCCCCAACCGGATGGCTGGTGCTAATGGTTGTGCCAATGTCGCCATATAGATCACGTTTTCTCCGCCCGGCATGCCGCGCAAGGCTGGCAGAGCATTGGTGCTCAAGCTGGTTTCCCATTGGCAATCATCTTCGACAATAATTTTCCCTGATTCTGCAGCAATCTGCAATAACAAAGCTCGGCGCTCGTCGGACAAAGTCGCCCCGGTTGGGCGCTGGCAACCAGGAGATATAAAAATAATATCCGCGGCCTGCATTGCCTCGGCACTTAGCTGCATGCCGTTTTCATCCACATCAAGAGCCGTAATTTGGACTTTCTTTTTTTGCAATAGCATCCGTAATTCAGGATGGCAGGGATTTTCCAGAACTACCCGCATGCCATCATGCACCAAAAGATCACATACCAGACTTAATGCCTGCTGCGTGCCCGTGGTCACCAAAACTTCTTGGGACTGTACGCTAATGCCATTTAACGGCAAAACTTTGCGCCTTAATTCGTCCACTAACATCGGATCATCGGCATCACCGGCATTGCGCGTCCAAATATTGATTTCTTGAACCGAAAGCGCGCGGCGGCTGGCTTCTCGCCACTGCGCCACAGGAAATAATGAGCGATCAAAAGGGCCGTCGACCAGCGGGTATGGATATTGATCCCAATCTGGAGGCAAGACCGAGGTCAAACTAGGCAATGCTACTGGGGCTAGGCGCGCGTGCCATACGGATTGGTTTATACTCTGTCTGGAGCCGGTGACCTGTATCGCACCAAGATCGCGCCCGAACATACCCTCACGAACAAACAAACCGCGTCGATCCTTACTGATTAAATGGCCATCGGACACCAGCCGGTCATAGGCCATGATTATGGTATTTCTAGAGACACCAAGGTCATGGGCTAATTGCCTACTCGGTGGCATACGCGTTCCGGCAATCAATACCCCCAAGGCAATATCGTCAATAATCTTGCGACGAATTTGTTCTTGCATGGAGAGCGAGCTATTGCGGTCAATCGCAATGCGCAGATTTGCAGTATGAGAAGGATCCGTTATCATGTGTAACCGATACATTACTTTATCGAGTAAGCCAATTTTTGTGTATCGTGACTTTGAGATTATGCTTTAGGTGGTGAGTCTGCCTCGTCGTAGGCGTATTTTTACGCCGGAGACAAAGAATAGTGACGCAGAGGAAGGGAAAGGGTGATCATTTATGGCACGTCCATAAGTTATTGATGTAAAACGTCATTATAAACCTCAAGGCACTATTGTCCAATAAAATTGGAACACCTGACAGGATAAATTGAAACGATCCTTGCTATAGTTATCAAGATCACAGTTTGCAATTCAACGTTGATGAACCCTATTCGTAGCTTAACACCCTTGCTGAGGCTAAAGGTCGCCGATAACATTATAAACACTGTCCACATTATTTTTATGAAGCTCTCAAATTTACGCTCGCTATCTGAACCGTTTCTAGATTTAGTCGCGCAATGCTTTTGAATTATTACATAAAACAAAAAAAAATGGCTTAGCTGGTAGTTACGGGCTGCTCTGATGCGCTTAGCTCCTCCAACTCTTTTTTCCACAATTGAATGTTGTTTTTAGCTTCAAGAGCTGCCAGAGCAATACGGAAAATCACGAACAAAACAGCTAAGAAAACAACACCTGAGAGAAATCGGTAAAACAGAACAAATGCTGAAAAAACCCAGTTATTTGGATTATTCTGCACTTGTGTAAGAGCAAACCCAAAGACCTCAAAGGTATCGCTCAAGCTGCCACGAAAAGATTGATCGGCCACAAACATCAACAAATCAAAATTACTTAGATCGGAACTGTTAATTGGCACGCCCTCCAAAGTTAATGCAACGCCCCCCGGCAAGAACCAGTGTTGCTCAGCTGCGATTAAACCCAGTAATGCTCCAGGTATTACTATTCCTACAAACACCAACCCCAAGGTGTGACGTGCTATCTGATTGAAACGGGCAGAGGCAATGTCTCCAAGTTTCAATATTCTCTTTTCAATAGATTTTTTTGCGCGAGGGTTTTGACCTGGTGGTTGCCAAACAAGAGCTTTGATATTGAATTCTCTTACTTTTCGTATGAGGTGTATTGCTAACCAGAGAGATACAAAAAGGACGGCTGCAATTGCCAACCAACTATAAACATAAACCGCTGTATCTGTTTGAAGCCACTGACCGACCCGTCCTGCTAAATTTGTAATTGCTTTTAAGAAACTTTCCATCCGCAACCCCACGTATATCTCACTAGACAACCCCAAGCCAATCTCAACCACCCTGCCTTAGCCCACCTTCGTGTACCAGAGCACAAATTTTATCTTGAACTAAGATTAAGCTTTATTCGTTTTTGTCATTGATTAATAGTAGACTACGGCTTTGCGATATTGCAAGCATCTATTGCCACTCACTGATCGCCTGAAAATCAACAATACCAACCGACAGCAATCAATCCAAAGGTCGCCATAAGAGCCTCCACAGGCCCATAACAACCCCTTTGCTTGCATGGGGTTCAAATCAAGAAGATCTGCGCTATACGGGCTTTAGAGAGGCTCGCGCGAGTATCCAGCATCCTTAGCTTCAGCAGGGTAGGTTTTGCCTTCTCTTTAAGAGGTGGTTTTTCGGACTGTTTGTTTTCTTTAACTCAGGCCCTTTCATATCTCCGATTTTATCGAAAGAGTATTTGCTAGCCCCAAGCGGCTTGCCGTCTGTTTTCTTATATGTAGTATTAACTGTAGTATTTACTGTACTATGGAAGGGGCAATGGTTGCCCCTTGGAAGGGGCAGTTTTTGCCCTTTTGATTTGTAAGATACGCAACCAAATTGCCCTTACGACCCCCTTACGGAAAGGGTGGCTTGATTGTATCTTTTCGATAAAACCTTTGTGAATTTTCAGAGTTGAAAAGGGAAGTTGCCGAATGAGGCTTTCCAAGCGAGCGGATTACTTCACAGCTCTATAGGATAAATCAACAGACGAACACTGACACGCAAAACAAAGTTATTAGGCATTACCACAACCAGCCTGCAAGCCCATCACTTTGAGGCTCTGCCATGTTCTCGCTTCGCCATCCTCCAGTATGGTCATAATTTCTTACGAAGCCCCCACAAGAAGAACTATAAAACTATTGCAACTATGAGCTTATTTGATACCTTTTATTAATCTTCATCGAGCTTGCGCCTAATTGCGAGATGACAGCTTCTATCCTCATTAATCGGAATGAGTGTATTCATTTAAGACGCGGCGGAATGTCATGGGGTTGGGAACGCCCTTGGTGGAAGCTTGCCGTTCCTGCTCACGCTAGATGGCCTCAACCTTTGTAAAGCCCAGCGCTATGGTTTCCTGTCTGATAAAGCCAGTTTTAGCGTTACTCAGCTTTGTACGCTTCACAGCCCTTCAGTCCGAATTTGTATTCATCCTCCAATACGTTCCACATAGTCCCATCCTTATTGAACAAAACATCGTATAATTTTGGACCGCTATAACCTCCATAAGAATTTTTGGCATTTACCGCCACCTGCCGCGCCCAGCCCGCAAAGGTTAGTTTTTCTTTGTGAACCACGTAAGACGAAGGTATGGCACTGAACCTTTATGAAGTCAGAACCGTAATTGTATGTTGCGCTCTCAGGGTCTTTTAAAATCAGATCAAAGTATGCTTTTGTTTGCTCGGCATAATTTTCAGGCGGTTCACCAAAATCAAAATTTTCTGGCAATGATTCATTCGGAACGATAGCGCAACCACTTAATAAAAAGGCTAACCCAAAAGCCGTTCCTAATAGTTTTACCCTCAAACCCATTACACTCACCTTCTAAAATTTCTTCAAGCGTTTGCAGAAAGCATTTTATCGATGCTTACTTTAGTTACTTAGCATAACTTAATGCACTCTTTAAGCAAGAGGGAAAACTAGAACTATACCTCATTGAACATTACTTCTTTAACCTTGACATTAAGTCATGACAAAAGAACTCAAACAGCATGTGGCAGCAGCAATTCGAGCAGCACGAAGAGCCAAGGGGCTAACACAGGAGCAACTCGCGGGTCAGATTGAACGAACCCCTGAGAGCTTGAGTAATATCGAAAGAGAGAAAGCATTACCATCCATTGAGACGCTTGTTGCTTTGAGCGTTGCTCTAGGTATATCGCCATCCAGCCTACTGCCTTCTGATACCAACTTACCTAAACGATCCCAACGAGTTCAACGGCAGGAGCATGAAATCATACAAATGATAAAGACAATGGATGAGTCCGCACTGGAAATTGCCAAGATACAACTATCCGCGCTTAAAAATGTGCGAACCTAAATCTTAGGGCAATGTTGATCTGCACTATGTGTAAAAATGATTTACATCCATGATGACTTCTGATTCAAAGAATCAAGAGGAGCGGTCATGGCGTTATCAAAAAAAGTGCGACTTAATATTGTTGATTTAGTTTCATCCGGCGTTTCGAGAAGAGAGGCTGCTAGACGACTTAATGTGAGTGCTAGTTCCGCCATCCGAATCGTTAAGCAAGCCAAGGCTTTTGGTCACGTAGAAGTTAAAAAGCCAAAGATGCGCAGAAGTAAGATTGACCCATATAAGACTGACATATGTGAGTGGCTCACTAAATGGCCAATCCTGTCTTATAAAGACCTATGTTTACTTTTGGAATTAGAACGAGGTTTGCACGTTCCTTATTCAACCATGCATGACTGGATGCTTAAGAATCAACTCCCTATAAAGGGGGCTCTCTGACATTGTCATCAACATGATAATTAGACCGTTCAGTCCTGATCGAGGCATTATTGGTTGGCTATAGTGAACCAATCTAAACCGATAGCATCCGCTAAACCCTACTTATGAAGACCTCAGTTAAATATCGGGTAAAGTGTCGAATAAAATGAATTAGATCAAAAACTTCGCCACACTAAACCACCAAAGAAAATATAGCTAACCCCCTCCACAGAATTGTAAATTTACTGGCGATGATATTATTGTGACCTGTTTGCTTACTTGAAAAACCATTTGTAGAAAGGGGTGTGTAAATTCGCAAATGGTCAGCAATTGAAGCCCCATAAAATAAACCCCACAATAAGCGTTGGCGTGGAGCAATCTGCTCAAGATAGCGCCTTTCTTACGGTCGCTATCAGTATGAACATTCTCAAAGAATTAGATGCTAATGCTATAAAGCCATAACCTTCATAAAGCGCTTTACGCCTTTGAGTGCGCTCAGGGTCTCCACAGTCGAGTACATCTATCATCACCACAGCTAATCCCACTTGTTCCGCAGCCATAGCAATACGAGTCAGAGCATCTGTTAGTAAATCTGCACCGTATCCGTACCCTGAGAACTTTTTATCCCGCCCTATCATGGAAATATAAGCAGCCGGAATATTGTCATGAGCAGGTCTCGTGCGAGCATATTTCTTGGAAAGGTCTGCGTAGTTTACTGCATGAGCGTTGATAGTATAAAAGCCGATAACTTCAGCTTGCGGCGTTACCATCACATATAGGCGGATATTATTGGCCTTGTTGAGTTTGTTGGCCGTTTTCTTGAAATAGTTATCGACTTGCTGCACACCACAGGAAAAAGCCGTCCGGTCATGTTTGTCAGGATCGAACGGCTCAATAATGTTTTGTGCGGCTTCTGTCCCGCCAATCAACTTGAGACGACCCTGCGCTTACGTTGAGCAAAAGCATCACGTAGTGCTTCTGTTGGCTTAGGTGGGTTATCAATTGCTGTAAAAAAGACAGCATGATCAACCGGCATAAGCTCAGTTCGCTCATGTGCATTGATTGTTTCTTGTGCCGCTTGGTAGGCCGCATTCATGGTAAAAACTGAATCATCGACGCCAGCAAGCGACGCTGCCCGTTGGATGGCCTGCTTGATGCGCGGCTTTGTACGAAAGTTCATTCTCGCAGAACTGCGTTCATCAATATCTATCGTTTTGTTATTGGAACTCGGCATATCAACCTCTTTCATACATTTTTCTTACAACGCACTATGTACGTCCATTAGGCGTACTTGTCAAGTTTTCATAGAGGTATGCGTGAAGAAAAACATACAAGCTCCGGCGATTTTAACCTCTGATAAGAGAGGATTATCAGAGGTTGGAGGTATTTAATATGCATATACTCTTTTCCGCGCCCGAAATATGCGAACTTGGTATTATCAAGATTACCATTGCTTTGGCTAAGACGACCATAAGCATCATAACTCATGCTTGCACTATTTGTGCCATCATTGACCGATGTAAGCTGGTTATAGATGTTATAGCCATAATTGCGTGATCCAGCGCTGGTCATGTTACCACGTCCATCATAGGCAATCATCCCAAAGCTGGCCTGTACCGCTTGGTTCAAGCCGTTAACCGAATAGTTCTCGGACGCTATGCCAATTCCGTCCCAGTTATAGGCCTCGTTATCATTGATTTTGGTTGCGATTTGCCCTGCTACATTATGGACAGCTATCTGTCATCAAAAACTTTCAGTAGTGCATCTACTTCAATTAGATATTCAGAACCAGAAAGCTTAATAGATTCCGATCCGTCTTTGTTTTGAACAGGTATTTGAAGTTTACGAACCTCTTCGGCACAAGGTTCAGCAGAAAGACAGATTATGGTACGACCACCGGCCAACATCCAACCTTTCATCCCTTTCGCAATTTGATAATTTATACCAAAGTATTCCTTTGAGATATCCAATAAATATTTTTTATCAACGTTTACAATATCAAACAACCATTCTTCTTCGAGATTACTGGCAATTTGATATGATGCAATAAGGCTTGAAAATATTGCAGTATATCCAGTTGAAGGAAATAAAAACTCGCTGCACGGGAATGGTATTGATTCAGATGTTCTTGGGTCAACAATATAATTATCTTTTGGCTTGGGTCTAGGTGCCAAGATAAAACTTCCAACGATTAAAATCGTATCCTCCAATCGGTACGAACCGATTTCATTGGAATGAAAGAATAACTCCTTGTGTGAAACTACATTTCGCGAAAATTTATTTTTAGATTCTCGAAGAATCTCAACACTTTCAACGGTGTATATTTCGCCGCAGTTTATCTTCAAGTTAACGTCTTTCGTCATTCCAATTTTGGTTATTTTTCCAGTAATAATAAAATCAGATTCTGCAATCATTTTCGTTAACTGGAGTGAAAATGCAGGTTTAGCTGAAATGCACAATAATATTGTTGCAAACAAAAAAAATAATATATTAAACTTGTACACGATGAAAATTTTCACATCACCCCCCTCTGCAAACTTTAAGTAGGTTTACACCTCTTTGATCTGCCTTTTCTTGGTCGGCATCGGCAGCAGACAATCCCAACTTAGAATGCCCCGATTCATGCCCTACCGTCATGATAGCCTTTTCATACGCAGATAAATTACGATATGCTTGAATAACATTATCTGGAAGATTAACCACAAATGGGCCACTTGAAATTGCTCCACGAAAAATGGATATACTTCCTCCATTTGGACCTGGATAAAACCGTCCGTCAATAGGTTCTATCGATCCACTCCTTTTAGGTTCATAAGTGAACAACTCCATGCGCTTACCCATAATCGGACCAAAATCAATATATGCAGCATAATAGTCTACATAATTAACGCTCGTATTCGCATCAAGAAACCCTTGCCCCCTTGCAAACGCAGCAGCGGTTGCGACGATTGCTGCACCGCCTTTGGCATTTGTGGTGCAGCCTGTTCCACCACCCGACCTACCAGTATCATCAATTCCGCCACCACCACCACCAGAACCTCCTGATCCAGACCCATATCCAATCAATCTCACGAGACTGATATCTGCTCGGCAATTTGTTGCGGTAATCCACTGATGTATTACAGCTCCCCTGGCTGTGGCAGTCCATTGCCAATAGTTACAATGCCTACTCAACCCACTCGGATCCGTGAAGTTAATCGGATCACCGCCTACGTATGCGTACATGTTCATGCCGTCACCGTATCCTATTGGGTCAGTTTGTAAAAACCGTCCGATATATGGATCGTATGCTCGTGCTTTGTAATGGTAAACTTCTGCCTCTTTTAACCACATCTGACCAGTGTACTGGAACCTGCCGACATTGCCAACTGCTGGAACTCCGCCCTGCCGGGCCTTCTATCGTTAGTTTTAATCCCCCGGATCAAAACTTTGAACTTGGTTCAACCACTGTCGAAGCGTTATATTTATTGATATTGGTCACCGTACCACTGGCATCGGTGATAGCAACCACACTGCCACGAACATCAGAGATCAAATGGACTTCTCGGACTCTGCCTCACTTAGTTTTACTAATCGCTTATGTAGAAAAAACACGCCAATTATCCAATAAAGAAACAATAGAAATGATCCGAAAACTTCCGAACTTCTGGCTTTTGTGTTTCTCTCTAAGGTTTGTAGAATATACGCATTTGACCAACAGATGCGCACATACACATAAAGCAATAGAATAACCGATATTACGCTGATACTATCAACTATATTCATCCAAAATAAGTTAGAAACGAAAAGTTCTCGTGCCCCAAATATCAACGATAAAATTATCCCGGCAAATGCAATACCAATCAAATACCCAAAAGAAATTTTCTTTTTCGGATTTTCTGGCAAATACTTATTTTTTAAAAAACTATTAACCGCAAAAGGCCAGCATACTTGAACCGTTAGATAAATGATAACTCCCGCAGTAGTTAATATACCATACGCTGGACTGACCAAATATATTGCTAAAGGCATGTAAGCAAATACTGAGATCAAGCTTATTATGAACAACAACAATGGACTAAGAAGCGAAATTATTTTCATCATTTTATCTACTATTCAAACCCTTCACATTCAAAACTGCCGTCAAGTGGAATTTCGAACCCAACAGCTCCATTAAGACCTAATGCTACAGCAACTCCGCCCCCAAAGCCAACGAAACCAGAGGTTGGAGGCGAAAACACTAACGGTTGATCAGAGATGGTTGGGGCAGGGTCATTGCCAGGGATACTGCGCCCGTAGTTTCCTCCTACCGATGCGTTCCCTATGGTTATTTCACCAGTAATTCCTTGGGTTCCTCTGGCGGCAACAAACCCTAAGGAATCAGCTCTTCTACTGGGTGAAATACCAATAGAAACCCTTTGTGTTCCGAGGTCACCTAATATAGCCGCCGTAGCGATCAGCCCTCTTGCAGAGAGCCCCAACTGCACGCCAGCACTTACTTCAGCAGTAGCAGAAAAACAAGTTAGAAGAAACTTAGCGGCAGCTCGAATCTCTCTTCCTAGTTGACCACCACCTGCATCATCAAGTCCAAAACCACCACCAGAACCTCCTGATCCGGACCCATATCCAATCAATCTCACGAGACTGATATCTGCTCGGCAATTTGTTGCGGTAATCCACTGATGTATTACAGCTCCCCTGGCTGTGGCAGTCCATTGCCAATAGTTACAATGCCTACTCAACCCACTCGGATCAGTAAAATTCACCGGATCGCCGCCTACATATGCGTACATATTCATGCCGTCACCATAGCCTATTGGATCAGTTTGTAGGAATCGTCCGATATAGGGATCGTATGCTCGTGCTTTGTAGTGATAAACTTCTGCCTCTTTTAACCACATCTGGCCAGTGTACTGGAACCTGCCGACATTGCCAACTGCGGGAACTCCGTACTCGTTGTACTTGTTGATATTGGTCACCGCGCCTGTGGCATCAGTGATCGCCACCACACTGCCACGAACATCGGTAATCAACCAGTTACGGCTGGACGTACCACTACCATCATACTGCACCAATACATTATCAGAACCCGATCCATAAACATAACGGGCTTTCACCGCACCAGAGCCGGTAAACTCTGCAATCATCTGTGACCCTGAATATGCGAACTTGGTATTATCAAGATTTCCATTGCTCTGGCTTAATCTGCCATAAGCATCATAAGACATGCTTGCAGAATTGGTGCCGTCATTGACCGAGGTCAGTTGGTTATAGATGTTATAACCATAATTACGTGATCCAGCGCTGGTCATATTACCACGAGCATCATAAGCAATAATCCCAAAACTGGCCTGTACCGCTTGGTTCAAGCCATTCACAGAATAGTTCTCGGACGCTATGCCAATTCCGTCCCAGTTATATGCTTGCTCTGCAGAGCCTTCTTTCGTTACTTTTGATCCCCCGGATCAAAACTTTGAACTATCGTTCAACCACTTTCGAAGTGTTATTGATTTTGGTTGCGATTTGCCCTGCTACATTATGGGTAAAGGTTAAGGTCTGATCATCAGCCGTGCCAGCCATATCGTTTTGCAAGCTGGTCAAGCGTGACACAGTATCAAAGCCAGTATTCGTCACCACGCCATTACCACGGGTCAGCTTGGTACGACGACCAAAATCGTCATATTCATAAGTAGCCAGCACTCCGAGACCAGAAGTGGCACCGTTCTCGCGGATTCTGGTCACCGCACCAGTATTGTCATAATCATAATTGACGAACAAACCAGATCCCGGATAGGTGATTTTACTACCCCGTCCCGCCGCATCATATTCATAAGACACCGTGCCATTGGCTCCGGTCTCGGAAGTTTTACGACCAAATGCATCATAAACAGATGTAATAGTGTTGCTGCCCTTAATCGCAGTTAACATGCGACCAAAATTATCATAGGTGTAGCTAATATCATCAGCAGTTCCGGGGGCGTTGATCTGCGTCACCCGACCAAGATCATCAAACACCCGATCAATGATTTGACCATCGCGCAAAGTAGAACGATATTGACGACCAAAACCATCATAATCATATTGCTGAAAATCACTTACGTTATACAATCCCGCAGTATCCGCATCAGGATAATACTGGCGGCTTAACCGGCCAAATCCATCATATTGGTAATAAGTATGCTGATTTTTACCATCGATCAGGTATTTAACATTTCCATCAGGGTAATACTCGGTTTTAGTGGCGCTAGCCGCCGACGTGCCATAACCAGATATAGCATTGATCACTTGCCCTGCGGCGTTGTACTCAAGTTTGGTAATTCTGTCCGCCCCGTGACTGCCCGTCGGCGATAAGTTGCAAGCATCTACCGGAGTGCTGTTGGGGTTTACCAACCAATCCAAATTATCAGCATTCATGCGTAAGGCCGTACACAAGGTGCGCCCCATATCATCATAATTTGTTTGTTGCAGGGAGGTGTAATTAGATCCATTATGTTGGCTTGTGCGAATGATACGGCCATCACTGTCAAATGCATAAAACCACCGCTGAAGAATGGTAAATGAACTCCAATCATTAGGCGAGGTCATGGTTCCGGTATTTACCAAAACCCTTTGACCGCTAGCATCTGCATACCTCAATGCCCGGTGTTTTAACGGGCCGTTTCCGTCAGGATCAGGGCCAGCAACAATGGCCAATCTTTGCGCATTATCGTATTTGTAATATGTTCGATCTGCACTGCCGGGCAACGGCCCATCTACCCATTCAGGGCTGCCATACCAGTCAATTTGAGTGGACGTTGTGCTACTAACGGAATTATTTCCCGCTTTGACGGTGCTTGCATTAGCAAATAAATTGCGGGTTGCATCATAAGTCTGGCTAACAATAGTTTCATTGGCAGTGCCGACACAAGAACCACCAGAAGAGCAAGTAGAAACCGAACCCATCCGCCAAACTGGAGCCGCATCAATTAAAGCACCCGAGCTGTTTTTTACTTTGGCTGCAAGTTGAACATAGCTATATCTGGTTTGCGGTCTTGCTTGGCCACCTCCCGGCGAAGGAGCCGTGACGGTAAGTAGTCCGCCATGGGTACTGCTATAGGTATAATCCGTTTGACTGCCATTTGCATTGCGTGTCCAGATCGGTTTGTTACAGGTTTTAGGGTTGGAGCAACTAGCAGGGTAAGAAGCCGTGGTGATGATCGGTGTTAGACCACCCGATGCTGGGGATTGTTTGATTTGTGTAACGTTGCCTCGAATATCATAGGTAAGTTCGGTAAATGATCCATTGGGGTTAGTGATTTTGGTTGCACGCTGCCATGCATCATATTCATAAGTCACCGTTCTGAGCGATTCGTCCCTGTCACTTAATACCGTCTGATTGGCAATGTTAGAATTAACAATACGCACTCCGCCTTCGGGGTCAGTAACAGTGGTAGTGCGAATGCCGTTGGCATCAGAATACGCGTAAGTCCAAACACCGCCAAATGAGGTCACCGTAGCCACTTTGGAATTACTATAGGTGATGTTGGTATTGTGACCGGTAGGAGCCGTAAATCCGCCCGGGCCCAATACTCCAATATCGCCTGTCGCGTAATAAGTGGTCAACGCATCGCTACCTACAGGAACGAAAGAGCCCTCAGCCCAGCGCCCAGATGGTAAATTACACTGTGCCAAGGTGGCCGTGGGCGAGCAATAGTCAACACTGTCATTAATCGCAGTAATTACATTTGATGTGGAGCCAGTTGTATCAGAAAGCTTTAATTGAAAACCCAAATTGTTTTGCACCGAACGTAAATACACTTTCGAACTGACTGTTATATATGTAAAGGTAAGTTTTCGACCTGAAGCAGTGGTAAGCGAAGTAATATGCGCTTTATTAAGCGTTGAGCCACCTGCTGTTGTTTTAATATTGGTGTCAAATAGGGCGACCGCTCCGCTTGAGGTAGTGTAAGTGAAAATATTGCCGCTTTTGGTTAAAGTTGAACCAAGTCTTCGTTTGGGTGAATATGTACTGCCGGATAATGTAAACTCCTCAGCAGCATCACCAATGCTAACCACATAACCACGCGAGGAATAATAGTTAATCATCCCCAGATAATTGCTACGTCGTTCTGACCCACTGTCATTCCCAGTTAAAGTTAAGGCAAACGCCAAACCATCACTGCCAGAGCCAATGGAAACTAACGAGCTGCCTTGTATGGTCTGTCCGCTGAACAGATCAATACCATTTTGATCAACATATGTGCCAACAGCTGGCGAAGAGGTTTGTGCACTTGCAATCAATGGAAACAAAAACAAAGCAATGCTAATTGATAAGAAAGTTTTTACTTTAACACTGATCCAAACAACTTTTTCAAACATGCGTTTCTCCAAATTAAACAAAGTAGCCTGTATAAAAATACAAGCTTTGGTGGTATCTCGCTACGCAGGAAAACCAAACGTTGACAAACGCAATATGTATTCTACCTTGAGGCTTGTAAAGAAAATTATTTCCCCTTAGATCTGAGTGTAATCTATAGGGTGTAAACGGAAGAGGTGTGTAATAATGTTGCGGATATTTGGGAGAGCATTTGGCCTTTGCCTTTGGTTTGGCTTGTTTGCTGGTGCCGGTTTTGCGCAAACAACCACCTATTCTTATGATTCTTTGGGACGAGTTACCGTGGTTGCCAGCGACCTTGAAGATGATCGTACCTACGAATATGACAAAGCTGGAAATATTGATAAAATGAATGTTATCAATAACGGGATTAACGGCAATGCCCCCCCGGTTTGTGATGATGGTGCAGTCTTTTTGTCCTACTCTCAGACAAGCGCCACTGTTAATGTGGTTTCTCTATACTGCAGTGACGCTAACCCTGCAGACATATTGACACTGACTTCTGTTGACGCCCCTATAGGTGGTGCAACTGCCGTTATTTCCGGCAATAACCTTGTGATCAGTAATGTCCCAGTAGGCAGTACTTCGGTGACATATCTCGTATCAGATGGCAACGGTGGCTCTGATCCTGCGGTATTAATAGTGGAGCGTGACGCTCCTTTTGGTGGTGGCGGAAACCCATACTAGCAAGGTAGAACTTACTAAACTTAAAATCAGTAGCCATTAAAATGGATTTTGAAAACCATCACAACAACGTGCCAGCGGCATTATCGATGAACATCTCGCCAGAACGAATGTATCTTGCCAACATAGCATCAGAAGCGTGGCCGGTTTGTTGTCTGATCTTCCATGAAGAAACACCAGCCATGGCGGCGTTGGTAGCCAATCCAGCACGAAGACTATGCCCGGAATAATTTGCGGGATTTAACCCAATAGCATTCACCCTTGCTTTGATGATGATTGATACTGCATCACTGGACAAACGTTGGTCGGTGATTTTGCCATGTCTGGTAATGGGTCTGAATATTGCCCCATCTTTGATTTGTGCAAGTTCTAACCAGTCTGTTAGTGCTTCAACTGGGCACCATCTACCCCCAGCGTATGGAATACCGATCTTGCGACCTTTGCTCTGCTGGTCGGTCTTGGAATGAGTAATTGTAATCACCATCCCTTGGCACACGGTCTCTATGTCACTCACGTTTAACGACACCAGCTCTGATCGGCGAAAGCCGCCAGCAAAACCGATCAGCAACAAAGCCTTGTCCCGGCACCCTTTAGATCGATTACCTAAAGTTGCCATGATGTTGTTGATATCCTCTACCAATAAAGGGCTTGAGAGGCGTTGAGGTTTACCATGGGTACGCTTGATGCCCCGAAGGGTGGCCTTGATAAGATCTGACCTTGTTGGGCTTGGCAGGCCTTGTGAGGTGTGCGCTTTCGATATGGATACAACGCGCCTGCTCAAGGTAGACATAGCAAGGGTTTCAGCGTGGTCTGCCAAATATTCTGCAACCGTAATATCTTTTGCCGGGATGGAACCACCCCAAGCGAGGAAGTGCGCCAAATCTGACAGATATGCTCGGCGCGTATTGTCAGAAATGGAAGCTTGTACATAGTCCCTAACTTCTGGATTGCAATTGATTGCACGATCTTTGGCGGTTGATTGATCTACAATAAGAGGCTCTGCCATGACCCAACTCACAAAGATTGCAAGTGGGAGAACACTTCCTCACGCCGTATTTGCTGAAACGCACCCCAGTCTTGGTTAAAGGCTTCATAGAGCAAATTGCGAGAGTTAGGGGATCCGTAAAGCCCTGTGGTTCGAACCCGCTTGTATAAACTGATATGAACTGGATTAGCGATGCGTTTAGATAAGATAGCGCTTTCATGCTCAAAGTGGGCACTACATAATGCATGAAATTTAGCTTGACTGGTTTTTGCCACGGTTTCTAACGTCTGTGCAATGGCAGGACATTCAACAGCAGTCCTTCTCAAGGATCGCTTTTCGCTAAGTGTGTACATATCATACACCCAGCTAGGTAGTTCATTCAAAATTAGAACCCTTGGCGCTAGATCAGCCTTAGTTCCCCAGATATTTATATCTTTCTGATCGGCACACCAAATAAAGCCTGCTGCCAAAGGCAAAGCCAATTGTGTCAATTGCAGGCCTCGACGAACGACGGCATGCAACAGCTGGTGATTAAAGATTGGCTCTAGCGCATGCAACAAGCGCTCCCGGTCAGCTTGTGGGTGCTTTACCGGTGAACCAGAATAACCTAATCCAACTCCGCTTAGCATCCATGCGACTTTAGTTTTTTGCACCAATGATGCATAGTCCTTGTTTAACCAAAGAGCCGCATCTTCAAACGCGAGCTCTGGTATTTCCACCAATGGCTCAGCTTCGCCGAAATCATAAAGCCCAAGGTGCATTAAGTTATTGGCCGCTTGAGTCTTGGGGGTTTCACACAATCGAGAAATCAGCCTAGTGATTTGCGGCCAACCTACCCCCGCTTGCCCGCGCATCGGTGCTGATGCAATCAGTTCTGCTGCCAACTCAAGATCGCCCAACCCAACATCTTCAAACAAGATCACCGCAAGTCTGCGCCAAAACCTTGCTGGATCTAGATCAAATAAACGATACCCCGCCTGCAATGCCCAGTGGCGTTGCCCCCTTCGGATGGCCTTCTGCAAAAGTGATGCTGCCAAGTGCTTGTCTATGGGTAAATACGGGATAGTTTCATCAACCGGGTCTAGCAAGGGTTCTGTAGCGTTGGATCGGTACATAAGTAAAAGCTCATTTGTCATGATTTTCTCCTAAGTGACAGGAGGCTCAAAAACAAAACAAACCCTGATCTATCGTGGCTGATGCCAACAAAGGGTCAATGAAAAAGGCAGATAATTTGCACTTAAGTTCAATCTCTCCCTACTTTTTTCCTTTTAAGAGTTCTTTGACTTCATCAGTAAGTAGCAAATCCGTCTTTGCCGCATGCTCCCACAAAACGTTGATGTCACTACCGACTCCATAGGTTTGCCCTACATCCTTTGGGCTTTGGCCCATGATTCTGTATTGTTCACCCTCCGGGATATTTGCATTACGAAGAGCATCTTTAAACCCATGCCTAAAGCTATGAGCAACTAGCCTTGGGTCGGTAAGACCAATTCGGTCAATATAGCGACCCAAGTATTTTGAATAATAATTACTGACATCACCTTTAGAGGTGATCCGATGAAACAGCCTGCCAGAAAGACCCGCCTTTTGTCTTACTTTAACAAAATCAATAAAGCCAAACTCAATCAAATCAGGGTGGATTGGCACTTCGCGTTCAGAGCCAGCATTTTTGAGTTTTTGCTTACTCAAATCTAAATTCATATAGGGGTATGGCGTATCAATAATTACATTGCCGGTGGATAAAAATAATGGCTCTGCTAATCGCATGCCTGAATACAGCAATATCAATGGCAACTAGAAAAAATTATCTCGAAGCATGATCTTGCCGGGCAAATACCTGCGTTTTCCACTTTTACAGCCGCTATACAATGGTGAGGAAAACAATTTGGCAAGCTCATCAGCTGTGAATGGTCGCCGTTGTTCTGATTTGGGTTTAGCCACTACTTTCATTTTTACATGCGGTGCTGGCACGTTATGAATAGCACCAATTTCCGCAAACCAATGCAAAAAAGTTTTTGCCGTATCAAATTTCTTTTTAGCGGTTTTACTGTCGATTTGCTGTTCTTTTATCGTCGTTTGAGCTTGCTTCAATGATGAGTTAGTTTTTGCATGCAGACGTATAGATGATATTGCATTCTTAAACTTAATCACGTGACTGGAATCAATCAGGCGAACATCCATATCCGAACCAACTAACTCGACAAACCAATTTAATACTCCAATTTTTTCGTTTTTAGTTTTACTCGACCAATTACCCTCGCTCAAATACAACTCCAATCGATCAGCTAAGTTCCCGCCTTCACCAGGAGGCATTGGTTGGCTGGTTAATGTTTGTGGAGTTTGGAAGTTTGAACTTGCTTGCAACGTTTCTTGCGTAAATGTTTGATCGTGAGGGTAATAACTATCAAGTGCCGTTTTACGGCGATGCTCAATATACCGAATATATTCAATTTTGGCTCGAGTTAAACCTTCGAGAAGTCCTGCTTTGGTTTTTTCTCCTAAATTATCAAACTGAATGCCCTTTGCGCTAAGTCTACTGATAGCTTCTGCATGAATACCTTCCTAATAATCTCTGGTTTGAATTTGTTCAGTTAAACTCAACATAATATCCTCTGCCATTGCCCTTTGCTGATCATCTTCAAAATCTAAATCCAAAGGGTGGATAGCAGAAAGGAGCTTATGTTCTGACACCAAAACATCAAACAGTTCTTGCACTAGTGTTTTAATTTTTGAATTACTTAGCTCACTCATAATCCGGATTGTATCGCACAATTCCACAAATGCCAAAGATGCACGAAGAGTACGGCGGCGGGCTATGTTTCTATCTGCTGTTTGTAACGACCAACGAAGCTCTTTTCGATTAAATCGGTGATGTAGGTCTTTAGGAATCGGTACGCGAAGTTGAAATAAACGACCACGCCTCGACATATAACGAGCTGAATGCATGCCCATCAGGACAAACGCCTCATTATAAGTTGGAACAGTTGATTGGAACACCGGCAGGTTTTGCGGAAAGTCAGCCCTGTTAACCCATTGATATTATTGAATAACACAAGGAACTGGCGGAGAGGAAGGGATTCGAACCCTCGAGACGGGAGCACCGCCTACTCCCTTAGCAGGGGAGCGCCTTCGACCACTCGGCCACCTCTCCGTGGACGGGTGTAGCCGCTAAGATAAACGCATTCAAGCGGTTTTTTAACAAAAATACACTTTGGCCAATCTATCCGGTTTTCTGATCTCAAAATCAAACTATTCAACATTTTAATTATTGAATTTACCCAAATTTAAGCACGTTGTTTAACCGACTATTGGGCAAGTTTGCCTATATTCATCTGGATAATAAGAAATTGGAAAATCGATCATGGTGGCAATTATAAAATCCGACAATGGCTCTGTTCGGCAAAACCTTGATGATCAAACGCCTATCAGCAAGATACGTGATAATATAAGCGATTCAGTGATTTTATCCGCAAGCCCGGTGATGACTGCGACAATTGCCGCGCCAGTTGATAATCACACCAAAACAGCACCTGCCCTATCGCCGACATCGTCCAGAGTAGCAAAAACCTTTGCTCTACGGGCTTTTCAAGCAATAGACTTTATAGTTCTCATTACAGCATCGCTGTATATGTTTAATTCGGTTTCGCCATTATCATTAGGAATGGCGCCGTTTGCTATTAGTGCGCAATTCGTACTAGCACCTTTTTTACTCGCCGCCGGTTTGATGATTTGTGCAGCTTATAATTTCTCCCATAATGAAAAACTACTCTCGCATTTGGGTAAAACCATTTGCGGGCTAATTGTCGGAGTAAGCTTTAGCACAGGTTTGGCGATATTCACCCAACTGCCACTTGCGGAAATGAGTGGTTTGGTTATTGCATTGTCAGTATCATCATTGGCAATATTAGCCTTACACGCAAATTACATGGCACTGATAACTTCTTGGACGCGCTCGGGTGCTTTGGCCACCAATGTGGTAATGGTTGGAGCCACCCCAAATGCACAGAAACTTATCGAAGAAAACACCGCAACTGGCGATCTAAACGTTGCTGGTATTTTTGAAGACCGTACGGCTAGAGCCCCCAAACAAGTCTCTGGAGTTCCGGTAATTGGCAATGTGGACGACTTGCTTAGATGGGAGCATTTGCCAAATATTGATCGCATCATCATTACCGTTACTTCGACAGCAACAACTCGTGTTCGAGAAATGATCGATCGGTTACGTAGCCTACCGCAGGATCTAGTTTTGTTTGTAGATATGGGTAATTTCAACCCACAACAAACCAGTTTGGCAAAAATCGCCAATGCACCAATGGCGTTTATTTCCGGTGGTCAAACAAATGAAAGGCGGGTGTTTACCAAACGCCTGCAAGACATAGTATTTGCTAGCCTTATGTTGGTGACGTTTGCACCTGTAATGGCATTAGTAGCACTGGCAATTAGACTAGATTCAAAGGGCCCGGTTTTGTTCCAGCAAAAACGCCATGGATTTAATAATAAAGTGATCAATGTCTTTAAGTTCCGCTCAATGCGAACCGAGCAGCCAAGCGGTAGATTACAGCAAGTAACCGAAGATGATGACCGGATAACCAAAATTGGTAAGTTCATTCGCCGCACCTCACTGGACGAGCTGCCACAGCTTATCAATGTTCTTATGGGCAATATGTCACTGGTTGGCCCGCGCCCACACGCAATTGATATGCACACTGGCGATGTGCAAAGCCGACTGCTTGTCGCCGAATACGCCCACCGCCATCGGGTGAAACCCGGCCTAACCGGTTGGGCGCAAATCAATGGATCCCGTGGGCCGCTGCACAATGCTGATGATGTGCGCGAGCGGGTGCGGCTTGATGTGGAGTATATCGGCAAAGCCAATTTCTGGTTTGATTTAATGATCATGCTAAAAACCGCCCCTTGTTTGTTGGGTGATAGCGAAAACACCAGATAAGCATTCACCACAAATTAGCTGTTTATGATTACAATACTGTTTGATTGATTTTTTGGGAAATGTACGATGCTCTGGCGACATCTAATTGGATATCTGCCGTTAAATATTGCCCAAGCCGTTGCCGGCTTTGGTGGAATATTTATTCTAACGCGCCTGCTCACGCCGGAACAGTTCGGACTGTACTCATTAGTGTTTTCAATCGTTACCATAACCCATTCATTATCTTTCACTTGGATTGAGGCCGCAGTTGCACGTTCATACGTTCGAGCCGAAGCCGACCAGCGTTTGGCCAACCATCTGGCAACCGCATTTCATTATTTACTCATTGGCACTGTAATTGTTGGAATAACGGGTTTTATTGCCATTGCCGCCCTGCCCTTTTCTGCGGAAATGAAAACAGTTTTGGCCTATGGCTTAGGCTCGATGTTAATCCGTAGTTTTTTGATTTTAAGTCTTGAAGCCAGAAAAGCTGCCAGAGAAGTAAAACGCTACTCGATAGTCGAATTCTTCAATGTCATGGCCAGTTTCGGTCTTGGTATTGCCATCGTTTATACCACTGATCTAAAAGCTGCCGGACCATTTGCCGGCTTGGCTATTTCCGCAGGGATTGCCTTGGTGTTTGAGTTACCAAAAATGCTGGTTCGCGCCAAAGGCGGCAAGGCTTCATTCGGTGAGTTAAAACAGTTTTTTGCCTATGGCATGCCATTATCCCTGTCTGTGATCCTTGGTTACATCCTGCAAGCTGGCGACAGGTTTGTTATTTCGGGCGTACTTGGCAATGCACAAGTGGGGATTTATGCCGCTGGCTATGGCACAGCCAATCGTGGACTGGATATATTATTTGTCTGGGCAGGCATGGCGGCGGGGCCATTATTGATCGCAGCCTTGGAACTTGGCAATCCAGAAAAAGCCAGAGAGATGGCGAAAAAAGCCTTTGGGGTGATGGCATTTATGACGTTTCCTGCCGCCACAGGCATAGCATTAGTGGCAGTTCCTTTAGCCAATGTTATGACAGGTGTTGAATTTAGAGAAGGCGCGGCGGCAATCATTCCGTGGATTACTCTGGCCGGGCTGATGAATGGCATTACCACTTATTATTTGTTGGTGGCATTTACTCTTTCCAGGCGCACAGGAATTATGGTGCTGGTCACGGCTATTCCGGCGGTTTTGAACATTGCCCTTAATTTTGCATTATTGCCAAGTATGGGATTGATGGGCGCGGTTGTGGCAACGATTATCGCTTATAGTGTTTCTATGGTAATGAGCGCCGTCATTGGCCGCCGGCATTTCGTATTACCATTACCGTTTGCCGAAGTTGCAAAAACCGGATTTGCATGCGGGTTAATGGCAATAGCGGTTTTGGCCTTGCCTCTTGCTGATGAGATGGCTGATTTTGCAAAATTACTGATCATGGCCGCAACCGGCATGCTGGTATATGGAATTGCTGCATTGGCTCTTAATTTAGCAGATTGCCGCAAAATGCTGGTCAGTAAGTTTGCTAACAAAACAATCATTGAGGCCAAGTCATGAATGCTTCAAACAATGATACAGTTTTGGAATTTAGCAATGACCACCCAAAAGCAGGTGATATATTACTATCGATTATTATACCGTTTTACCATGATGATCCGGTATCACTGATCACCGCTTTATCTGGGCAAGCTGACCCAAGGGTGGAGCTGGTTTTATATGATGATGGCTCGGCTGATGAAAAATTAAGCCTACGGGTAAAAAAGGCCATAACCGCCGCCAAATGCAAAGCCAGACTATTGACCGCCAGACAAAACAACGGACGTAGCATTGCCAGAAACCGCTTAAACGATGCTGCCAATGGTCAATATATGCTGTTCCTTGATGCTGATATGCTGCCAGCGCAAGCAACATTTTTATCCAACTATTTACAACAAATACAAAGCGATAAGCCTGATATTGTTTTTGGCGGATTTTCGGTGAGTGATAATTCAGCAGACAAAACCTTTGATCTGCATCGGTCATTGTCTGCTGGATCTGATTGCTTATCGGCAAAACAGCGAAACATATTGCCAGCCAAGCATGTATGTTCCTCTAACTTATTAGTACGCAAAGATGTATTGCTGTCTTGCCCATTTGATACGGGCTTTATCGGTTGGGGCTGGGAGGACGTGGAATGGGCGGCCAGAGCCGCCGAGAAATTCACCATTGTCCATATTGACAATTATGCCCTGCACCTTGGTTTGGAAAGCACTGAAACTTTAATCCGTAGGTTTCGAGATTCTGCGGATAATTATGCCAGATTTGCCGCAAGACACCCCGAACTGGCCAAACAATTACCAAGTTATCGCACAGCAAAACTGGCCGCTAAAATACCCGGGTTAAAGTTGATCAGGCCGGTTTTTGCAGCATTAGCAAGAGACAATTGGCATATCATACCGATGGCATTACGAGTGTTTGCGCTTAAACTGTGGCGGGCTGGTTGGTATGCGGAGAAATTGGCATGAACGCGCCTTATATCCCTGACCTTAGCCTCAAAGGTAAGATCCGCCGTCGCCTCACCCGCTTGTCCAGTCGTAAGCCACTGCCAGCAATTGATCAAAAATATGTGAGCTTCACCTTTGATGATTTTCCCAAGTCTAGCGCAATTAATGGCGCAAAAAACCTTAAAGACAAGGGCTTGCGCGGGACTTTTTATGCCTGCACCGGACAATTTGGCCAAAGCAACCATTTCGGTGAATTATGTAGCTCAGACGACGTAAAGCGGATTTTTGCCGCCGGTCATGAAATTGGTTGCCACACGCAAAACCACATTGATTGTGCAGTTAGCTCGCCAGCCGTAGTGCAGATGGAAATACAAAGAAATCAGGCTAATTTGTCAGCATTAGGTATCAGCAATTCAGATGCATTTGCTTTTCCCTATGGTGATGTTTCATTTGCCGGCAAAAGAGCCTTATCAGACAAGTTTGCCACTTTGCGTGGCGTGCAGCCGGGAATAAACCACAAGGGCAGCGATGCCAACCAGTTACTGGCAGTACCAATAGAAGGTGATATTGATAATTTACAATATGCCAAAAACTTCTTCGAACAACTCGATGCCAAAAACGGTTGGTTGATTTTTTACGCCCATGATGTTCGCACTAAATTCAGCAAATGGGGCTGCTCGCCAGCCTTGTTACAGGCAATAATAGAAGAAGCCATTGCCAGAAATTACATTATCGCACCTGTTACCAGTATTTATAGCCAAATACAGGAGCAGCAAGCAAAATGAAGCCGCAAGTCTCGATAGTAATCCCGACATTTTGCCGCCCGGATCGCATGAAGCCAGTACTGGACAGTGTGTTTGCGCAAAAAAATATCACTGCAGATGTAGAAGTTATAATCCTTGATAATGATCCCAAAGCCTCGGCCAAAGATGCGGTCAACCAGATCATTGCGCGTGGTACTCGTTGGCCACTTATCTATGGACATGAGCCAAATGCCGGAGTTGCCAATGCTAGAAATGCAGGGCTAGCGCTAGC
>JAKITZ010000191.1 GCA_021647805.1 Robiginitomaculum sp. | reverse complement strand
TTGAATCAGATGAAATGTTCAAAGATTCCACATCCGATGTCATTCGTTATGTTGCCAGAGGCAGTGTTCAAGCCAGATATGAAAACCGGATTTTAAGAGCTGACGAGGTCGTTTATTACCCCGACCTGAACAAGGTGCATGCCATAGGCTCAGTTGTGGTTGTCGAAGCTGACGGAACGGTTTCCTTTGCTGATGAGGTTGAACTTGATGACAATTTAACCAATGGAGTTGCTCAAGGGTTTTACGCACGCCTTGGCAATAAAGGTACTATTGGCGCCACTCATGTAATTCACTCCAATGAAGGTAGACGCAATAAATTAAAGAACGCCTTTTATACTGCCTGTGAGTCATGCACCAATGATGATGGAACAGTTGACAAACCAACGTGGAGATTACGAGCGAGAGAAGCTGAACAAAACCAAGATGACCAGATGATTTATTATCGCGACGCAATATTCGAAATCAAAGGCATCCCAGTTTTATATTCTCCTTACTTTGCCCATGCGGATCCTACTGCTGGACGCAAAACTGGCTTGTTATTTCCAAGCATAGGGCAGTCAGGTAAATACGGCTGGTTTTATGAACAACCTTTTTATAAAGTCTTATCACCATATTCTGATATAACAATTTCGCCACGGGTGTTTACTGGTAAAAGACCGTTAGTATCGGCTGATTACCGCAAACGGGTTTATTCCGGGTCAATTCGGTTACAAGGCGGCGGAACCTATGAACAAGAGTTTGATGGCACAGGATTGCGGTTCGGAGACGATAAGTTTCGTGGCTACATTCTTGGTGACGGTAAATTCCAGATAAATCAAAATTGGAATTGGGGTTTTTCCGCAGAGGCGGTTTCCGATGATCTTTTTTTCTTACGTTACGATATTGAATATGCAAGCCAGACCAGAGGGCTATTTTCAAATTCGTCAAACCGGTTGAGCAATCAATTATATGCTGTCCGCCAAACCGAAAACTTTTACGGCAGCCTTGCTGCTATTCGTTATCAAGGACTTCGTGGTTCAGATGTTGACGACCAATTACCCATTGCTGCGCCGCTTTTTGATGTAAAGAAAATAATATCCAATAACTTTGCAGGTGGTAAACTCGCCTTTGGTGTAAACACCGCTGTTTTGAACCGCATTGACGGAATAGACAGCAGGCGAGCTTCAGCAGACCTAGATTGGACTAGACGTTTGGTCAGCAAAAATGGAGTAATAGTCAAACCATATCTTAAAGGCAGAGTTGATGCCTATAGTATAAATAATCAGCAATTCATTGCCGACTTAGGAACCGATACTCAGAGCTTTGGCAGAACTTTAGGTGTCGCTGGTGCTGAGATTCGCTGGCCATGGTTAAAGGTTGGAGAAGACACAAATTGGATGATTGAGCCTATCGCCCACCTCTCAGCTAGCCCCAATGGAAATGGCGTTGCTACATTTGATGTTATTACCACAGACAACCTAGGAAACATAATACGCACCCCCACTTCAATTCTTCCCAACGAAGATAGTATCACTGTGGACTTTGACGAAACAAATCTGTTTAGGTCAACCAGGTTTGCCGGCTATGATTTATGGGAAGATGGTTTGCGAGCCAGTCTTGGCGGGCGTGTGACCGCCAGTTGGGGTGATCAGGGTTATGCATCATTTACCGCCGGCAGAGCATTTCGCTCTAATATTAATAATGGTTATTCAGTGAACTCAAGCTTACGCGGCAAAAGTTCTGATTATGTTGCCGGATTAGAGTTAAGCACCGGCTCGACCTTGAGCATTGCATCACATATCAGACTCGACCCAGATGGTTTTTCAGTAAACAGATTTGATGTTTATGGTACTTCAAGTTTGACAAAAAATCAGCTTGGACCTCTTCGTGCAGTTCTACATAGCGCTTCAACTCAAATCAGATACACCAATATACCATCAATCACCCCTTTAAGCCCAACCGTTGATGAAATTACAGCATCAGGAAGTATGTTCTTTAGTAAAAACATTGGATTGCAATATCAAAATGTTTATAACTTCGACACAAATGAACACCGCTCATTTTCTATCGGTTTAATATATGATGATGATTGCTCAAGATTTGAGATTATGTTCCAACGAAATAACATCACAGACCGTTCATTATCCAGTGGTTCGTCAATAAGATTCCGCTTCACCCTTTTAACTTTAGGCGACTTCGGAGATTAGTATCTTCTAACTAATTACAGTAAATACACAATATTTTGACAATTTATTTCACCTGCAGACAAGGATTTACAGCAAAGCGGATTGCACTTATTAATTTCGACGCTATCTTACCGAAAATTATGCCCTATTTTAGCCTATTTCCAACAGTATAAACCTAGGGTCTGTGGATAATTATGAAGTAGTCAAGATATGAGTCAGAATTGTACAGTTTCAGAAAAGGATACGAAGGCGGGCGCTTGCCCGGCGAGTGTCTTTGACGTAAAAATGGACGATTGTAGACATACCGCGAAGCGGCGGGCTGCTTTTGCACGGGTTTCGCGTCGAAAATACTCGAAAGCGCAAACACTTACTTGCGCTTTTCTCCTAAATCCCGCACAAAATCATTCCCGTCTTGACACTTTCATAATTGTCCACAGGACCTAACATGATATATCGAATTATCCTGCCCTTTATTATCACCATGTCAGCCCTTGTTGTATCGAGTGGTCAAGCACAGGGACAGGTGTCCGAGGGCGTGACTGCGATTGTAAATGATCAAGTTATTTCCTCATTCGATGTTCGCCAACGCATACGAATGATGATATTGTCAACCCAGGCTCAGCCGACCGAAGAATCTTTACGTCGTTTTCAAAGCCAAGCCATGCGCTCACTAGTCGATGAACGTCTAAAATTACAAGAAGCCGGCAAATACGACATAGAAGTAAGTCAAAGGGAAATAGACCAGCAAATTGCCCGATTGGCTCGACAAAATAATGCCGATGCTGAATCTATAAAAGCAGACCTTCTTAAAGCTAACATTTCCCCAAGTACTCTGGAAGAACAAATCAAAGCCGATATTGCTTGGCAGATACTAATTAACGGAAAATATGGTTCTAGAGTTAGGGTTAGCAATAATCAAATCGAACTTGAGCAACAGCGTTTTAAAAATAATTTAGCAAAACCACAATATTTAGTTTCAGAAATACTACTTGAGTCACCAAGTCTAGAACAAGATTCTGCCATTTACGCCGGCGGCATATCATTAATACAACAAATGAAAGAAGGAGCACCATTCCCCGCTGTTGCACAACAGTTCTCATCAGCACCTTCAGGGCCACAAGGTGGAGATATGGGCTGGATCCGTCAAGGAGATATGCCAACCGCAGTAGATACAGCTTTGGCTACAATGCAAATTGGCACAGTTTCTAACCCAATCAAAATCGTTGGAGGATACATGATAGTGGCATTACGTGACCGCAAAGAAGGTGGTGCGGCTATGGTTGCCAATTTCCGGCAAATGATCGCTCCAAGTGGATCACAAGACCAGTTTACGAAATTCCTTAACGATACCAAGGCCTGTAAAGACACTGACGGGCTGTCAAAAGAAATAGACGGAGCATTTATGAACCCATTCACTAATGTTGCATTAACCGATTTGGCTCCATCCTTTCGACAAACCCTTGAGTCTTTGCAAGACAATCAATGGTCAAAGCCCCTTGAGACACCAAATGGACTTTTGTCAATTATGTTATGCTCTACGGATTATGCTGAAGGAGCCGGAGTGCCTTCTTCAGATGAAATTGTTAACCGACTGACCGATCAAAAACTAGGTATGTTGGCCAGAAGGCTATTACGGGATTTACGCCGAGACTCAATGATTGAATACCGTAATTAACTCCGTCTTACCCATAGCATTAACGATGGGTGATCCAGCGGGTATTGCCCCTGAGATAACAGCTCTTGTTTGGAAACATCTATCTGCCACTGACAACCATTTTTTTGTCATCGGTGATGCTAGCGTTTATGCAGATGCACTTACCAAAGAAAATCTTCCAACAATAAAATTAATAGATAACCCCGAACAATGCAGCGGTGCGTTTAACGATGGATTGCCCGTTTTGCCAATAAAACTAGCGCAGCCGGCAATTTATGGAAAACCATGCTCCAAGAATGCACCGGCAATAATAAAATCAATCCAAATGGCCGTAGATTATTGCCGGAGTAATAAAGCATCAGCAATTGTCACCAACCCAATAGCTAAATCTATTTTATACCAAGCCGGCTTTAAACACCCTGGTCATACGGAATTTCTTGGGGAATTGGCCAAAGAATTCACCCATTGGAAAACCCCACACGGCCCAGTAATGATGTTATGCGGCGGTGGCCTACGGGTAGCTTTGGTAAGTGTCCATTGCCCACTACATCAAGTCACAAAACAAATAACCAACCAATCCGTCGAACAAGCGGCACGAGTTTTGCACAATTCATTGAAAGTGGATTTTGCGATTGCAAACCCGAAAATTGCCATGTGCGGTCTAAACCCACATGCGGGAGAAAATGGAACAATGGGCATTGAAGAGCTTGATATTTTGAATCCTACCGCGCAAAGGTTACGCAATCAGGGTATTGATATTTCCAATGCATTACCTGCTGACACTGTATTTATTGAACAGTCCCGTAAAAACTATGATGGTGTACTGGCCATGTATCATGACCAGGGCTTGATACCGGTTAAAACTCTTGATTTTCACGGGGGCACCAATGTTACTCTCGGCCTACCATTCATTAGGGTTTCACCTGATCACGGTCCCGTTTTTGATATTGCCGGTAAGGGTTTTGC